>DASTPO010000457.1:0-15219 GCA_035762225.1 Candidatus Angelobacter sp. | reverse complement strand
ACGTCCGAAGCCGCCTACTTTTCCGTCCGTTAGAATCGGCTCCAACCCATAGCCCACTTCAATGCGGCGCTGGCGATCGTTAATCGCCAGGAGAATCAGCACGCCGCGATTGCTGGACTTTGGGCCAATGCCCCACGCCTTATAAAGATTAGCCGCGTAGCTCTCGATGTCCGATCCATCCAACGAGTGAATGGTGACGATGGCGATCTGCGCTTTGGCCTTTTGGTCGATCTGCTCGGCAATTCGCCGCATCGCCTCGGAGGAGGCAGGGTCAATGACGCCCGCGAAGTCATTCACGTATCCGCTGGGCTTTAGCTTTTGAATGGGCTCGGCATGAGCGAGCAAAGCAAGATAGACGAGTGGCAAAAGCCATTTCATTTTCTGCAAGACTTGGATGTGAGCCATTCAGCATCAATTATAAGCAGAAAGGCGCGATTGCTATTCAGTAATAACCGCGCGCAGCCAGCCCGCCGAGGATGCAGGCCGCGATCCCAAGATGCAATTTTGTTTCCTGCTGTTGACATTGGTGTTGTGATACACTCCGCCCGCCATGCTGCTTAGAATCGTTGCACTATCCTGTCTGCTGAGCGCGCCGCTTATTGCTGCCGACGAATTTACGCTCTACGAACTCCTGCCGCCGGAAACCCATCAGTTCGCCATCACCTATGATGTGACCGCCACTCGAGAGGGGGCCCAATTCTTTTTTAACCCGATTCGTCCTGGCTCTGTTGCCAGCAAAGAGAAGGTAATCGAGCGCAGTACGGGCAAGGGATTGCAGTTTGAGGTTGTCACCGGCAAAGATGCAAAGCCAACTGGGCTAGTGCCTGCGGAAACGCCTGACAAAGCCGAGTTCATCAGGGTTCACTTGCCCGGCCCTGTGCCCAAAGGTGGCCAGACGCGCATCCGTATCTTCAAGACTTATACTGATGCTCCTTCTTACGCTCTTGTCGACGGCCAGTTGGTTTTCACGCGCCTGCTGGGAATCAAGCGGAATGTCATAGTGCTGCCGAAAGGATGGGAGTTGATTGAATGCGCGTCGCCAGGCATTGTCTCCACGGACGCAGATGGCAGGGTCCGGGTGAGCTTTCTGAATGATCGCGATGATCAGCTGCCGGTCAAGATCGTGGCGCGGAGGCTGCAATGAGAAGCGCGTTGCTATCCTTCGTGGTGGTCATTTCAGTGGCGCTGTTCGCGCAAGATGGATCATTTCATCGCGCCGAACAGGACCGCGAGATCAGTTACTGGCTGCTGGATCCGTCCACCCATCAATTTCATATCTCGCATGATTTCACCGTCACTCGCGTTGGGCAAAAGTCAGTCCATAGCTTTGTTCGCAAGGGAAGTGTTGTTTCGCCTGACGCGAAGATGACCGACCTGGATACCGGAAAGACTTTAAAGACAACGACCGTAAAAGGTAAAGACGTAAATGCGCTGGGCTACTATCCTGACCCCGTTGAACCTGAATCTTTGGCCGTGCAGGGAGACCTGGAACATCCGGTGACAGAAGGACAATCAACGCGCGTGCGCGTTGAAGAAACTTATACAGATCCCGTCGGCTATGTTGTGAATGATGGAGAGTTGACCTGGACCCGAACCTTGGGCCGGCCGCTGAACTACGTGACGTTGCCATCAGGCTGGATGCTGACCTCAGTCAACACGCCGGCGGTCATAACACTCGATGAAGCAGGACGAATCAGGCTGCGTTTCACCAACACACGGAACGGCGATTTGGCTATCGTGATCAAAGCCCGGAAGCGGCCGGAGAAAAAATGATTCGCTCGCTGAAAGATCAGTCAAGCCTTACGGCGCTGGCGCGCAACTTCATACATCACCACCGCCGCTGCCACTGAGACGTTAAGCGAGGGCACTTTGCCCAGCATCGGGATTTTTACCAGAAAATCGCATTTCTTGCGGATCTGCTCATGCAGGCCGTGGCCTTCTGCTCCCAGAACAAGGGCGCAGTCCATTTTGTAATCGATCTGGTCGTAGAATTGGCTTCCACGCTCGTCCAGGCCCACGGTCCAAAGATTGCGAGACTTCAAGTCTTCCAGCACGCGGCTGGCGTTGGTCACCCTCGCGATGGGCAGATATTCTGACGCGCCGGCAGATGCTTTGACGACTGTTCCGGTAACCCCCGCAGAACGGCGTTCAGGAATAATGATTCCGTCGGCGCCGGCTCCTTCGGCGGTGCGGATGATTGCTCCCAGATTGTGCGGGTCCTCTATGCCATCCAATAGCAGGGCAAAGGCGTACTGCCCGCGCTTCTGCGCGAGGACATCGTCGAGATCTGTGTATTGCTTTTCCGATGTAATGGCGACAACGCCCTGATGACTGGCAGTTCTGGCCAGCCGGGTAAGCTGGTCGCGCGGCATGGAGCGTACGGGCACACCGGCGGCGCGGCAGAGCTGGATGATCTTCTGTATGCGCGCATCCCCCCGCCCCGGTGCTATCGCGACATAGTCAAACCCGCGTCCACGAGCAGAAAGCGCTTCCTCTACGGCGTGTATGCCAAAAATTATCATCGAAGGAATTGTGGGCCTGTAGGCAGCCGCAGTGTTAGTGTTGCAGCAATCCGCAGCACGCACAAGGGGAAGCCCGGTTGGCTGAAGGCAAGTGAATCAATCCCTTGTTTTGTTCTGGTTTGTGCACGGCGGCCCTACAATAACCCGAGACACAGCTCTTGATCCTCACCCATGGCGAAACGCAAGAAGACTGATCGACCGGTGGTTCTCTCCATCGCTGGCCACGATCCATCGTCCGGCGCGGGAATTACCGCGGATATCAAGACGATAGCTGCTCATGGCTGTTATGGCGTTACCTGTATCACCGCGCTCACGGTGCAATCGACTCGGGGCGTGGCGCGTGTGGAGCCCGTGGAAGGCCGGCTGATCTCAGAGACGCTGGAAAGACTTAGTGATGACCTGGAGATTGCCGCGGTAAAAATCGGCATGCTTGGATCGGCGGAGGCTGCCCGGGCAGTTGCAGCGTTCCTGAAAAGACATGCTTTTCGCTATGTTGTTCTCGATCCCATCATTCTTTCTTCCTCTGGAGCCGCGCTGGTTTCAAAAGAAGGCCTGCAAGTGATGAAAGACCGCATTCTTCCCCAGGCCCTGGTGGTTACGCCCAATGTCGATGAAGCTGCGGCGCTCAGCGGGTGTCCGGTAACTGATTTCGCGCAGATGGAAGCGGCTGCGCTACGCCTGCACCAACTTGGCGCCCGCAATGTAATCGTGACAGGCGGTCATCTCGATCCTCCGGATGATCTGGTCAGCCGCGGCGACAGGCAGATGGTTACATTAAGAGGCAGAAGAGTTGCCGGCAACTCAACGCATGGAACAGGATGCGCTTTTTCCACGTCGTTGGCCTGTGAACTCGCACTCGGCCGTGAGCTGCTGGAGGCTGCGAAAGCTGCCAAGGATTATGTGGGATCATTGTTGCGTGCAGCGCCAGGGATCGGAAAGGGAATCGGCCCGGTGGTGTGACCGGGTTAGCCGATCGAAAACTGGCCGTTAGCGTTCCGCCTTGGCGTGATCGCCAATGGTGAAGGCGCCGTTTTATCTGGGCGGCTGATTGCTCTGCGGCTGAGAATTCTGCTGTGGCGCCTGCGAAGCCGGTGGCTGCTGCGCCGGCTGTTGCTGGTCAGGCGGGCGCGTTTTCAATTCGGGGCGGCCCTGCCGCTGGGGCTGATCTGATTGAGGGCTCTCAACCGGGGTTTCCTGATCGCTCTGAGGTTGGTCGCGGTATTCCGGCGGCGTGAATTCAGTACTGGACTTGGGGGCTATCTTGGGCTCGACAACAATGCGGTTATCGCGCGTGCGCAATGCCGGTGGCGCTCCGCTGCGGCGCCTCGCTTCCGCCTGCGCGTTAAAACTTGACTCTACCAGCGCGGTGCTTTGTTCGGCTATCTGTCCCACCGGATGACCTTCAACTTCAGGCCGGGTCGAGACCGCGATCTTCGCGTTTGAGCGTTTCGCGCGGCGGGCCTGCTCGTAATAGGATTGCGCCGTTTCCTTGTCGCCTTCCAGCTCGGACAGATAACCCATATTATTGATAGTGAAGGAGTTGTTGGGATCGAGCTTGAAAGCTTGTTCAAAATCCTGGCGCGCCGTCCTGCGGTCATTGCGATTCATGGCGGAGACGCCGCGCAAATTCAAGCGCGCTACGCGATCCTGCATATCCTGAGCCTTGCTCAGCTCCTTGCGGCTCTGGTCAGCGTTGCGAGCGGCTACTTCACTGATGGGCCGTCCACGCCAGCTCTTGTTGAAGGCAATCACGATTGGCTCCTTCGAACCCGTGGCCGCCGAGCGATCATAAAACTGGATGGCCTGCTCGACCTCGCCTTCTTTTTCCTTGGCAAAGCCCATATTGTTCAGGGTAAATGGATTTGCGGGATCGATCTTAAGTGCCTGTTGCAGCACCACATCAGCTTCCGGAGCGCGATCGCGGTTCAGCAACCCCAGAGCTTCGCTATTCAATTCGTTCACTTTCATCGGGCCTTCGGCGGTATGACCGGCGACGCTCGCCACGGTTTTGCCCTGGACTTCCTGTGCGGTTGAGCGGTCAATCACCGCTTCAGAGGTATTCGCCTGCGCCTGATCGTAATAACGCTGAGCGCGGTCCAGATTGCCTTCGAGTTCGGCAACATAACCCAGATTGTTCAGGGTAAAAGGATCGTTGGGATCGATCAGGTATGCCTTGTAGAAGAGGCGTTTGGCCTTATTGATGTCATGCTTTTTGAGCGCGGCTACGCCATCGCGATTGAGCTGCTGTACCGGGGTGAACTTGCTTTTCTTGGGCAACGGAATGCGCATTTGTTGCGCGCCGGCCGTCATTGCAATGGATAGAACGCCCGACATGAATACGGTAAGCAATGGGGAACGCATGGTCGTCAGGTCCTCGCCGGCTTCGCCGGTTGTTCAGCCCTGCTTGGGCGTACGGCCGCCGGAAGCAGTAGCTCTGCTTGTCTTTTGGATGGCAAAACCGTCTATAGGGTTGGGCCGTGAGAATTCGTGATTTCTGCCTGCCATCTGAGCTGCTGCTTCCCGCATCCAAACTGTTGGAAACAGGTGGTTCCCAAAAACTATGCATCGTTCCCCAATCATTGTGCTCGCTCTTCTGTGGCTATCTGTCACGCTGGGCTGGTCGCAGACCGGTTCCTCGTCCGCTCCCGGGCAGGCGTCGGGCTTGCCGCAAACACCGGTGACCCAGACAAAGCCTGCAACGCCTCCGACCGCCCCCAGCAATACGCCGGCAAACCCAGCCGCAACTGCTCCTTCTTCCACCGCGCCTGCAACAAACGGACAGCAGGATTCAAATTTGAAGCCGGGTTCGACTGATCAGCAGTCCGCGACGGGGCAAAATGCAAACGAGTCGCTGGATGCAGATGAGCCCTTGGTTTCGGCTGAGCCGTCAGCGCCGCAAGCGCAGCCAAAGACCGATATCCTGGATAGTTCTGCGACTTCCGGCGCGTTAACAACGGATGGTCACGACCCTATTCTTGATCCAGCGCCGGTGCCCAGGACCACCACCACGCTGGTTGGTGGAACCATCGATTCGGTTGACCGCATGCGCAATCGCATGACGGTAAGGGTTTTTGGCGGCGGGCGCTGGAAAGTCAACTTTGACGAGCGCACCCACATCTTTCGCAATGGCGCAGAAGCCACACAGCTGGCGCTCAAGAAGGGCGAGCGTGTTTATGTGGATACCCAGCTCGATAACAACCGCCATGACATTTTTGCGCGCAATATACGCGTCGGAGTGGCCGCGCCGCCTGCGGACGCTGACGGCCAGATCGTTGCGGTTGACGGCAAACATAACGAGCTGATCCTGCGCGACACTATCAACTCAGTTCCCGTGCGATTTGCCGTCGATCCCGAGACCCGCATCAGCAATGGCCAGACGCCGGCCGGTTTTAGCGACATGAAGCCGGGAACACTGGTTCATGTCCGCTTTGCTCCTGAACGTCCTAACCGCGGTCTTGCGCGTGAGATCAATATCCTGGCAGCGCCTGGTGCCAACTTTACCTTTGCCGGCCGGATCACCTACCTTGATGTTCATCGCGGAGTCATGGCGGTGCAGAACTCCACGGACGACCGCAATTACGAAATACACTTTGCTTCCAACCGGTCCGACAGAAATAGCCTGGGTATCGGCGAGGAAGTACGCGTCGTGGCTACTTTTGAAGGCGCGCAGTACACCGCGCAGTCCATTGCCGTAACCAAGGGAAATGAAGAGCTGGATAAGTAAATCGCATAGCTAGAAGCGGAACCGCCAACCTTGCTGCTGTTTTTATCTCCTGGTGGATTGAGCCAGGAGAAGGCAAGGTTTGGCCGTCGTAGCCTAGTCGGAAATTTCAATTACGGCTATTTCCTGAAAAATGTCCCGAATCTCGTCCCAGACCACGGACCGCAGTTCTGGCGCATCCGGCATACCGTGAGCAACCAGAAATTCCCGCATGTTGAGATAAAGGTGGCCGTGGTCGTCCGCGTAGAACCCCGGAATGAGAGGATTGAGCAAACTCATGGCTTGGATAGAGGAATTCTTCCTTGTAGATAGTGCTCTTTATCCCTTAACTGTTTCAGCCATTCGGGAAGCAAAAATGTTCGATTCACAAAAGCGAGAAGTTGGTTAATGAAGTAAAGCTGCGGCTTGACATTATTAAGTGCGTTGAACCAATTTGATCTTGTGCGGCAGAAAGCCACCAAAATCACCCAATGCTAAAATCTGCGGGTGCAAAAGCCATTCACTCCTGATCAGCTGCGGCCACCAACCGGCGAGGAGCTTGTCCTGATCGCCCGCGCAGAAGGTTTCCAGATCTATCTTTGCCGAGCCGACAACGCCAGCGTTTATTCATGGGTTTTCAAAGCACCAGAGGCGGATCTCTATGATGCTCAAGGCAATTTAATGGGGAAGCATTTTGCTGGGCCCACGTGGAGGCACAACGACGGCAGTGAGATCACGGGCAAAGTAGCGGCCAAGGCCGATGCCCCGGGCGCGAGCGCCATCCCGTGGCTGCTTCTTACGGTTTCGGGGCATGCAGGCCAGGGCGTCCTGAGTCGCGTAACGACGATCCAGCGAATTAATACCTTTGGCGGGCTTGCTCCGGCATCAGGTTGCGGCGAAGCAAACCGTGATGCAGAGTTCAGAAGCAGTTACACGGCCGACTATTATTTCTATGCCCGGCCACGCTCATAAGCTTTGGATAACGGCCAACTTCTGGAACTCCAGCGCCTTGATCTGCGCGTTGTTCTTGGATCGGACTTGGTCAGGCGACCGTGCGCTTGAGCTGGCCGCAGGCAGCGTAGATGTCCCGGCCTCGAGGCCGTCGAATGAAGGTCGGGATTCCGGCCCTGGTTAGCAAGACCCGAAATGCCAGCACATTTTTCTCCGTCGGAGTGCCAAAATCGATCCCCGGCCCCGGATTCAGCGCTATGAGATTTACTTTGCAGCGGATGCCGCGCACCAGTTCAATCACTTCGCGCGCTTGATCCGGACCGTCATTCACTCCATCCAATAGCACATATTCGAATGTCACCCGCTCGCGATTGCGTAGGGGAAAGTCCCGTACGGCTTGCATCAGCAGCTCCAGGTTCCACTTCTTGTTGATCGGCATGAGGCGATTGCGTACCTCATCGTTTGAGGCATTCAATGAGATCGCCAGTTTGGGCCGCACCGGTTCAGCGCCAAAGTCGTGTATCCGGGGGATGATCCCGGAAGTCGAGACGGTCATGCGTGATTCCGGAAAGCCAACTCCTTCCACCAGGAGCCGCGCGGCCTTAATGAAATGCGGATAGTTCAGGAACGGTTCCCCCATTCCCATGAAGACAATATTTACACGCTGCCGCTCCAGATCGACTTGACGGTCATTCAACACGGCAATGACCTGGCCAACGATTTCACCTGCGCTGAGGTTACGTTTCACGCCCAAAAGCGCGGTCAGGCAAAACTGGCAGTTCACCGCGCAACCAACCTGGCTGGAAATACAGATGGTGGCGCGCTTCCATTCTGAGTCTCCGGCTTCTGTGCCGTCGCCGGACTCACCTCCGTCGCCTTCCGGCATCCACACGGCCTCCACGGTTTCGCCATCGGCCATGGCAATCAGATAACGGATGGTTCCATCGTTTGATTGAAAGCTTTTCTCAATGCGCGGATGGACAATCTCCAGCCCATCGTGACGTAACGCGGACCGGAATGGCTTGGGCAAAGTTGAGATGGAGTCGAGCGCGGCAATCCGATGCGGGTAAATTGCGGTAAACAATTGGCGGGCCCGATATTCAGGCTGACCATGTTTTTGTGCAATTCTGCTAAGCTCTTGATAATCAAGACCTAGTAACCCGGTTTGTGGCGCATCCTGCATGGAAAATCGGCTCGCTATCTGAATTCTACACGGCACGGGCAAAACGTGAGCTGGCGTAAGCTCAACTACGCAACTTATTGATTCTACGATACATATATTTACCCGTGCGACCATTTCCCGTGTGTGAGAATCATATAAGTGCCTCAGATGGAAACCGCAGTCGCAAAACGCCCTCCCCTCAACGAACCCCGCAGCATCAAGCGCGAGGTTTTACCTAATGGTCTGATCGTTATCACTGAAGAGATGCCTCACATTCGCTCCATTGCCATTGGGATATGGATGAAGACTGGCTCGCGGGACGAAACGGCGGAGATCAACGGTATCTCGCACTTTACCGAGCACATGGTTTTCAAAGGCACCAAGAACCGCACGGCACGTGATATCGCCCGGCAGGTGGATTCCATCGGCGGGAACATGGACGCCTTCACCGGCAAAGAGACTATCTGCTTCAACATCAAGGTGTTGGATGAACACGTTCCCGTGGCCATCGATATCCTGAGCGACCTGGTCTTGAATCCGATCTTCGATCCCAAGGATATTGTTCGCGAAAAGGGCGTGATCCTGGAAGAGATCAAAATGGACGAAGATAATCCTGATTATCTGGTCCATGAGATCTTTACCCAGAATTTCTGGAAGGACCACCCGCTGGGCAAGCCGATCCTGGGGACTAAAGAGACGGTGCGCTCGTTTGAGCAGCAGAAGCTTCTGGATTTTTATCGCCAGCGCTTCTCGCCCAACAACATGATCGTTTCGGCCGCGGGTAATCTCAACCACCATAACTTTGTAAAGCTCATCAAGGAGCGTTTCGCCGGGCTGGATCGTGTTCCCAACGGTTTCCATCTGGCTGCTCCGGCCGTTACGCCGCGAATTGTTACTCGCAACAAGAAATCATTGGAGCAGGTTCAGCTCTGCCTGGGTGTGCCCTCGCATTCTATCTCGCATGAAAAGCGCTATGTGTCATATGTGCTCAACACGGTGCTGGGCGGCGGGATGAGTTCGCGACTCTTCCAGAAAATCCGTGAAGAGCAGGGACTGGTCTATTCCATTTACAGCGACCTGAATCCCTACCGCGACACCGGCTGCCTCGCTGTCTATGCCGGCACGTCATTGGAATCGACCCGCAAGGTGGTCGATTCAGTGATGGCCGAGTTCCGCGAACTCAAGTGTGATCCTATCCCGGTGGACGAACTGCGTCGTGCCAAAGACCAGCTTAAGGGCAGCCTGATGTTGAGTCTGGAGTCGAGCACATCGCGCATGTCCAACCTGGCGCGCCAGGAAATGTACTTTGAGCGTTTTTTCAGTCTTGACGAAACCATTGAGCAAATTGAATCGGTGACCGCCGAAGAAGTCAGCGAGATGGCGAACGGCCTCTTCCATGCCGACAAGATTGCCATCACAGTGCTGGGCAATCTGGATGGTCTGAAGCTGTCGCGGGAAAACCTGGTCTGCTAGCAAAGTTACTGCCCAGCCGGTGTCGACCCGAGATGGTCGACGCCAAGTGGATTACCTTTCGGTAACGCTCTCCAGCATGGTGAAGAACTCAGGAAATGAAATTTTCGCTGAGTCCGCTCCGTGAATTCTGGTTTCGCCTTCGGCGCGCAAGGCAGCCACGGAAAAAGCCATCGCAATACGGTGGTCGCCGCCTGAGTCGATTTCCGCACCATGCAGCTTCTGTCCGCCCGGGACCCGCAGCCCATCCTCACGCTCTTCACATTGAGCGCCCATGGCGCGCAGGTTGCGGGCGACCAGAGCAATCCGGTCTGATTCCTTCACTCGAAGCTCTTTCGCGTCGCGAATTTCTACTCCGTCACGCGTGTAAGGGGCAATAGCTGCCAGCACCGGCAGTTCGTCGATCAGTGCCACGGACTGAGCCCCTTCAATCGTCAGTCCAGCGAGCTTTCCGTGTTCAATCTTCACCGTGCCCACCAGTTCTCCATGATGCTCTTCCAGGTTAATGACCGAGATGCGAGCGCCCAGGATCTTCAGGGCATCCAGAAGGGAAGCGCGAGTGGGGTTAAGGAGAAGGTTTTCGATCACCAGGTTTGATCCGGGAAAAAGAGCAGCAGCGCAGAAGAAGAATGCCGCCGAAGAAATATCTCCGGGCACAGCCGCTTCAATCGGGCTAAGCTTCTGGCCGCCGCGCAAGGCCACGCGGTTGCGGCTGCGCGAGAGTTCCACTCCAAAGGCGCGCAACGCTTGCTCGCTGTGATCACGCGTGCGGTGTGGCTCCTCTACGCTGGTTTCGCCTTCGGCAAAGAGCCCGGCAAACAGCACAGCAGACTTCACCTGTGCGCTGGCGATGGGCGTCAGGTACTCGATGCCCAGCAGCTTACGTCCCTCAATATGCAATGGAGGGCGGTCACCGGCGGCCGCCGTGATTTCGGCGCCCATCAGCCGCAGTGGCGCCATGATGCGCGCCATTGGCCGTCGCGTCAGGGATTCGTCGCCATAGAGATCGCACCGGAAATCCTGTCCAGCCAGAATTCCCGAAAGCATGCGCATGGTCGAACCGGAATTGCCGCAGTTCAAACTCGCGGTGGGCGGCTGCAGCCGTTCGCGGCCCTCGATAACGACCATCCCATCACTGGTTCGTTGTACTGCGCATCCCAGTTGAGCGACGCATTCCAGCGTGCTGGCGCAGTCCGCACCGGTGGAGAAATTAGCCAGACGGGTCGTCCCGCCCGCAATCGCGGCCAGCATGCCGTAGCGGTGCGAGATTGATTTGTCGCCGGGAAGCCGAAGCGCGCCGAGAATATTTTTTGCCGGGCGGATGATCAATTGCGGTTGCTCCCAGAGGCAAGAGCGTGAGCTAAAAGTTGCCCACACGCGCGAAAAAAAATCGCGCGCGCTCCCACTAATTGAATACAACTCTCAATTTTCATAAACATCTCATTGTTAGCACGGGCCTGACAGCGCGTGCCAGCGAGGCAATCCGGTTCAGGTACTCTGGCCCCTCTTCCGGCACTTGCTCTTTCTCAAACCAAGATTAGCAGGTTGTGATGAAGAAACATCGGGCGATCCTTTTTACTATCGCACTGTTCGCTTTCAGCGTACATTGCGTTGCGCAAAGGCCAGGGTTTGATCCAGGCCAAACCTCGCATTCTCAATTCGGAAATAGCGGCCACGAGAACGGATCAATCGCCGGCACTGTCCGCGACATGGACAACAAGCCGCTGAAAGACGTCCGAGTTGAGTTGATGGATACCAAGCGCTCCGTCGTGAGCGCAGTTTACACGAATTCATTTGGAGCTTTTGAATTTTCCAACGTCCCGGCGGGAATGTACAACGTTGTCGCCACATCTGGCTTGAATCAGGCGAGCGAGCGGCTGGATATGAACGCCTGGACCAGCAACGTTAACCTCCGCATGGATACCAGTGACGCTCCGCATGACGGCGGAAGCGCCAACTCGGTTTCGGTCGCTCAGTACAAAGTGCCGGGTAAAGCGCGCGACGAGTACCGGAAAGCACGCGAACTGATGGATAAAGGACGGCTCGACGAGGCTGCGAAGCGTCTGGAAAAGGCCCTGCTCATCTATCCCGATTATGCTGACGCACTTACGCTTCGCGCCATCCTGGAACTCAACCAGAAGAATTCTGATGCAGCCGTTACCGACCTGGATAAAGCGCTTAAGGCCGATGGCAACTGCGCAATGGCCTACATGGTGATGGGCTCGGCCTTGAACATGCAATCAAAGTTCGATGAGGCTCTGCGCGCGCTGCAGCACGGTGAATCGCTGGCTCCCAATTACTGGCAGGCGCATTTTGAAATGGGTAAGGCCTACATCGGAAAGGCTGACTATCCTGCTGCTTTACGGGAATTGCAGAGGGCCCAGACCATGGCCCCCGCCGATTATGCTCTGGTCTATTTGCTGCAAGCCCACGTGCTGCTATCAATGAAGCAATATCCGGAAGCTATGGCGGCTTTGCAGGCTTATCTGCAAAAGGATCCAAAAGACGCCAACATCGGCGAGGCTCACAAGATGCTGGAGCAAGCCCAGGCATTCATGGCAAAAGCGAAATAAGAAGCCGATCTAAGCGGTTTATCAGGCGGCCGGATGCAGACCTGGCCGCCTTCATATTGGAGCTGAACGGCAGAGACTCTGCCGCTAATTGTTGGGTACTTTTTCCGCTGTCGCCGAAGGCGCCGGGAGCATCAAGGGCTCTTCCGGCATCACGATCCAGGATGCGATGTAAGCGATCAAGCCGAACAGACCAAAGATCGAGCAAATGGCCCATACAATGCGGACCACGGTGACGTCGAGATCAAAGTATTCGGCAAATCCCTGGCACACCCCGGCTATTTTGCGACCGGCACGAGGACGGACCAACCGTTTGCGCGCAATGACTCCGGCCACCCGCTTCCCACAGTAGGAGCACAGGTTCGAATCGTCGGTGATCACCTTTCCGCAGTAATTGCAGTACATGAAAGTCCTCCTTAGCGAGAGCAGCTGTGGCCAACATCCACTGCCTTCGGCTCAATTCACCGGAACCGGATAAATAGCGACTGGCTGTTCCCTGATGAATGATACGACCAACAGCGGGCAAAAGTTCAATCTCAACATTTCCAGCCGCGGCGTGTATTTACCCTTGCGTTAATAACTTTGATAGGCACAAAAACCGTAGTTACCTGGGTAATAAAAGGGGGGTGGAGGTAAGGTGTCAAGCCGACGCCTATCGGGCAGTTACCTGATTTCTAAAGGTCCACGGAAACAGTACAACAATGGTGCTCCCCCGCATTCCTTTAAGGGATACGGACAAAAAAATATGACAAGATCTCTCAAACCGCTCAAAGAGTTTTATACGGAACCCGAAGCCGCTGGATTCCTGAATATTCCCTTGAGTGAGCTATATGCCTTGCTCGACGAGTACATATTCAACGATGGGAGCGCTCGTCCCCAAGATCTCACCTTCTGTGAAGCTGACCTGGTGCTGCTCGGCTTTTGGAGCAAAACCAAGGAGAATCCCAAGATTCTCCGTATGCCGCGCCGGCGTGAGGCCTGAAGCTTTTACCACGTAAGAATTGCCAAGTACATTGTCCTATCGGCCATGGGATGCATGCAAACGCATGCATCCAAATGGTTTATCGGTGTGCGAAGTTTGGCATCCGATGTGCCCATATCCTTAGGTAGAAATCGGGGTCTGGCACTATGGCACATTTGGCACCAAATTACGAGGAACGTCAGGAATTCTGGAAACCCGCGGTGGCCGTCCGGCCGGAACCTTCGCAGGCGACCGATGAAACCGGGCAGGTGTGCCAGGAATGCGGGACAGACTTTGTACTGGGCTCGCGATACTGCTATGCGTGCGGCGCGGATCGAAATACCGACCTCTCCGGCGCTACCGTGACCGGCCTTAGGGCCTGGATCGATTTTGCCTCTCTCCGGGAGGCGCTGGGGCAGACCAATGCCTCATTGACGGCCCTGATCATGGGATGCGCCTGCCTGATAGCTGCGGTCGTCACTGGATTTGTCTTCACTGCCACCACGTTGTTGGACTGGCAGGCCGTCCAGTTATGGCGCATCGAGTGGCTGTTAGGGGCAGTGGCCATGTTTGCCGCAGGATTTCTCCTCAAAAAGAAATAAGTTTCTCTCCCAAAGCCAGACTGGCGGCGTGCGCATTCGCCGCCATTTTTTATTGCTTCGATTAGCGGCCCCCACCAAGTAGGCCGCCAAGGTCTTGAAGGAAGTGGGCAAGAATTCCCGGGCGAAGACTCTTTCTCCAATGGGCGAGCCAGCCCAAAAGGCATCCCAGGATGGCGATGACAACCACCTGTTTCCAGCCTTGATAGGCATGCGCAGAACCAAAAAGCACTCCTTGGGTCACAATCCCGGCAGCAGAATTCCTGAAGAGGCCGGTAAACTGGCGCTGCAAATATCCCCGAATGGTGATCTCTTCGCAAATCCCCGCAGTCAGTGCGATGAAGACCCAAACCGCTTTTTCAGTGGCTGTGTGCGGCAAGAGATTTCGCACATTCTGGTTCTGAGTGGAGTGCAACAGTCCAGCAATGACTGCAAGAAACAGGTTGGAGAAAACAAGAAATCCAAGCGCGATCCCCAGGTCGCGGAAAAATTTCGATGCTGTGGACCAACGCTCTCCGATCAGAGCCGCAAGAGTTGTCCCGCGTGAACGAATCCCCAGGGCGACAATACCCAACAAGATCCATTCGCTGGCAAGGATGAAGAAATAGGAAGCAATACGTGGCGATGGGCCGATTTGCAGTGATGAATGGTAGCGGACACTCCAGAATGAGAGTCCAGCCAGGGCGAAAAGGAACAGGCCGGTGTGCCAAAGCGGAGCAATCAGTCCCGGCATATGGGTTGGCTGATTTGCGGGCAGGGCGCCTACAGAAGCGTTCATATATACAGGCTTGGACGAGAGATCACTTGAAATGAAAGCATAAAGCACAAGGGCCGCTTTGGGCGGCCCTTATGTCAAGACAAGATTTGACCCAGATTCAGATCCGGGGCGGGTTACTCGGAACGGTGTTCGGCATATTGCTGCTTGGCGGAGGATTGCTGGGGGCCGTGGAGCTGGGGCTTGACCCTGGCGTACAGGGGTTTGCGGCCGTGGCCGAAGTACCCAGAGGCCTTGAAGTTCCGCTGGCCGTTGTCGATGTGGTCGAACCGGTTCCGGTGCTGCTGGACGGGCTGCTGGTGGAGGAAGTTGTCCCAGTCGATGATGTCGTTCCACTGCTGCTCGCGGTAGATGAGCTATCGCAAGGTCCCGCTACTGTCGAGGTGGTCTGGCCCTGGGTTCCGCCCGTGACGCTGCCGGCGCTTCCCGCTACTCCGGGTGTTCCCGGCGTTGCCGCTGGCGATCCCGTCGACGGTTGGGAAGTTGACGTGGTTCCCTGAGAGGTGCTG
>DASTPO010000456.1:0-2837 GCA_035762225.1 Candidatus Angelobacter sp. | reverse complement strand
ATTCACCTGTTCGGCCTGCAAACCTCGCTTCGGGACAATCGCGAAACACGCGGGGGACGTGTAAAGTAGGAAGGTGTCGGCGGATTCCACGTAGCGCAAGATAGCTTTCCAACTCACCTGGCTGCTGGCCATTCCAGCATCTGTCTTCACCCCTTCATCGTTAAATTCAACGCGTCTTGGCTCGCGCAATGCCGGACTTTTTGCGAACTGATTTCTGGCGGAGAGCTGATAAGTCATTCCCATCCCGATCCAGGTCCAGAACGCTCCCAAAAATAATGGCGGAAGCACCACGTTCAGCGCGCGCTGGCCGGTAATTACAAACAGAACGCTCAACAGGAGAAAAAGCACCCCGATCACCAGGGCCAGTTTCAACATCCAGCGCGTAAAAACCGAAGCTCCCTTCCTGTAATGCGCGCGGAAGGCATTGCGGTAGTCATCCAGTGTGAATTGAAAATTTACAATCATGGAATCTAGGAGTGTATGCCAGACGGGCCGGGATTGGGAACATGGAATTCCCTTTGTATAACCCCGCGAAGGACTGGCTCTCGGCTCTGCTAACAATGAAATATGTTCGTTTCAAGGCGGGCTTCAGCTGTGCCTTAAGACTTGGACTTGGACGGTGCTTCAGTCCTACGACTTTTGATGCTGACCCGGACATCCGTCTCATTCGGCCTGTTGATCCTGAGCAAAACGGGCGCGGCTTTCGCCGCGCCCCGTCACCTCAGTATCAAATTCGTCTTGCGACCAAACTTTCTTACTGTTGTGCCGGGTTATTCCGGCCGATCTTCTAACTACAGCCTGACGTGCTCCCACAACTCATGCACCTGTAGCAACTCCCGTTCCTGGTCATGATCGCTCCACACACGTGGCAGCTTGGCGCGTCGCCCAGGTCGACAAACTCTTTCAGCGCGTCGGCCGAGTGGTAGAGGCCGCGGTCAACCAGCGACGGAGAGCCGCTGGCTGCCGGTTTCTGGCTACTCGGCAACCCGCCTTGCGGCGGCGTGGTTTCATAGGTCGCAGCGCCGGACGAAGCCGGCTGGGCTCCGCGGTCATCGATGGCGGCAAGCTCGTTCACAGCCGAAGGCGGCTGTGCTCCGGGCAGCACCATGTCCCTGAACAGCGGATACTGGCGTCCGGTAACGAAGCGCAGCTCCAGCCAGCGGAAGATGTAGTCCATGATGCTCTTGGCGATCGGGATATCCGGGTTGCCGGTAAAGCCCGAAGGCTCAAAGCGCGTGTGGCTGAACTTATCGCACAGCAGCTTCAGCGGCACGCCGTGCTGCAGCGCCAGCGAGACCGCCGTGGCAAACGAATCCATCAGCCCGGAGACCGTGGACCCTTCCTTGGCCATGCGGACAAACAGCTCGCCCGGAGTGCCATCCTTATACAGGCCTACGGTGATGTAGCCTTCATGGCCGGCGATGGCGAATTTATGCGTGATGGAGGCGCGCTCGCCCGGCAGCCGGTGGCGTACCGCCCGCGGCGGCGCCGACTCCTGCTGCTGCATGGTCAGCGGACGCACCGCAGCCAGCGCAATGGCCTGCTGCTCCGGTGAAAGTTTCTGGAAGTCGAGCTCCGGGCCGCTCAGCGGACGCTGCGTGGCGGCAATGTCTTTTTCTCCGCGGGTCCCGCGTTTTGCGGCTTCGTCGCGCGAGCTGGCGGCCATCAGCGGCTGCGCCTTCTTGGATCCGTCGCGATAGATGGCCACGGCCTTCAGCCCCAGCTTCCATGACTGCATGTACGCTTCGGTGATGTCGTCAATGGTGGCCGACTCGGGCAGGTTCACCGTCTTGGAAATAGCGCCGGAGATAAACGGCTGCGTGGCCGCCATCATCATGACGTGGCCCATATAGTGAATGGTGCGCGTGCCCTTCTGCGCCTTGAAGCTGCAATCAAACACCGGCAGGTGCTCGTCCTTGATGGCCGGCGCGCCTTCAATCGTTCCGGTGGAATCAATGTAGCCCACAATGGAGTTCACCTGGTCTGCGGTGTAGCCCAGCTTCCACAGCGCGGAAGGCACGGTCTGGTTCACGATCTTGATCATGCCGCCGCCCACCAGCTTCTTGTATTTCACCAGCGCCAGGTCAGGCTCAACGCCGGTGGTATCGCAGTCCATCATGAAGCCGATGGTGCCCGTTGGCGCCAGCACCGTGACCTGCGCGTTGCGATAGCCGTGGCGCTCGCCCAGGGCCAGGGCCTCATCCCAGCACTGCCGGCTGCCGTCGTAAAGGTTCGCCGGCACCGCTTCCTTGTTGATCTTATTCACGGAAGCCCGATGCATTCGGATCACGTCAAGGAACGGCTCGCGGTTCACATACCAGCCGGGGCAGGCGCCGCCGGTAACATCCTGCGGCGAAACCCGCGAGGTCGCGGGCGCAATCTGCGGGCACTGCTCGGCAATGCGCGCCGACTGCAGATACGCCTCACCGCACATGATCGCGGTCACGCAGGCGGCGTAGTCGCGGCCTGCGTCAGAGTCATAAGGCAGGCCGCTGGCCATCAGCAGTGCGCCCAGGTTGGCGTAGCCCAGTCCCAGCGGACGGTAATCATGCGAGTTGCGCGAGATCGACTCGGTAGGATATCCGGCGTTGTCCACCAGGATTTCCTGCGCGGTGATCAGCACGTCCACGGCATGGCGATACGCCGTCACGTCAAACTCGCCGCTCGACTTCAGGAACTTCATCAGGTTCAGCGAAGCCAGGTTGCAGGCCGAATCGTCCAGGAACATGTATTCGCTGCAGGGATTGCTGGCGTTGATGCGGTCAGTGTTCTTGGAGGTGTGCCACTTGTTGATGGTGGTGTCATACTGCATTCCCGGATCGCCGCACTGCCATGTG
>DASTPO010000455.1:0-6154 GCA_035762225.1 Candidatus Angelobacter sp. | reverse complement strand
AATACGGCGTCGCGCTATGGCTCCATCGACTTGAAAAACCAGCGCATGATGGGCCTCAACAATATTGAGCTCATCAGTGACCGCCCTATCGATGTGAACCTGCGCGAAATTGCTGAAGTGAAAAAGCGTTTCCCGCGCCATACCGTGGTGGCATCCCTGATGGTGGAGTCAAAACGGGAAACCTGGCATGACATTGTCCGTCGCACGGAGGATTCAGGCGCAGACTTGCTGGAGCTGAACTTTGGCTGCCCCCACGGCATGAGCGAGCGCGGCATGGGCGCCGCCGTCGGCCAGGTGCCGGAATATGCCACCATGATTACCGGATGGGTGAAGGAAGTATCACGCACGCCGGTGATTGTGAAGCTTACCCCCAATGTGACTGACGTCGCCCACATGGCGGCCGCTGCCAGGGCGGGCGGGGCGGATGCCGTCTCGCTGGTCAACACGTTCAACAGCCTTGTCTCCGTAAACCTCGATACCTACGCGCCGCGTCCCAGCGTGGGCGGTCTGGGAAGCCACGGCGGTTATTGCGGCCCTGCGGTAAAGCCCATTGCCCTGCACATGGTCTCATCCGTAGCCAGGCATCCCAGGGTAGGGATTCCCATCTCCGGCATCGGCGGGATCGGCAACTGGAGTGATGCCGTGGAATTCATGCTACTGGGAGCCACCTCCGTGCAGGTTTGTACCGCGGCAATGCATTATGGCTTCCGCATCGTTCGCGACATGATTGACGGCATGGAAAATTATCTTGCCCAGAAAGGCCTCAATTCCGCGATGGACCTGGTGGGCAAGTCCCTTAAGCGCATTGAAGACTGGGGCAATCTTGACCTGAATTACAAGATCATTGCCCAGATTGACGAGCAGAAATGCATCGGCTGCAACCTCTGTTACATTGCCTGCGAGGATGGCGCGCACCAATGCATTCGCGTTGAACCGCGGCCGGCGGGCGATCTGCGCCACGGCGTCGATCTCAGGCACGTCCCGCGCGTTCTCGAAGACGAGTGCGTGGGCTGTAATTTATGCGCGCTGGTCTGCCCAGTCCCCGGCTGCATCACCATGGTGGAAGTGGATACCGGTCGTCCGCACATGAGTTGGAAACAATTGCAGGAAGCCAGAGGGAAGTCGCCGCAGTGCAGCGTGGCAGAGTTGTTGGCCGGGGAAAAGTAAAGGCTACGGCGGATTTATGCCCGACCCAACTAAATAACCCCATGGCTTGCCGCTGCATGGCTTGCTGCATCTTTTTCGGCGATCTCCCTTTCAAATTGTTCCGCGGCTGCGATTCGATCCGGTGTGGCTGGATGCATGTATTTCCACTGTGACCCTTTATCGAAAACGATGAGATTCAGCGCAGCAAGCTTGCGCATCGCGGGTATGAAAGGCCGGGCGGTTTCCATGAGTTTCCAGCCAAACTGATCAGCCTCTCTTTCTTGCTTGCGAGACATTGCGGCTATCAGCAGATTTCCGTAAATATTGCCAGTCTGCCAGCAAAGAAAGATTGCCGGAACCAGCTGCAGATTTCTCCAACCCGTTGCGCGATCGGCAAACCAGAGAAGTCCACCAGTCACACTGGCGTTAATCAGCCAAAAAATCGGAAGGTACAGCGCCCAGCGAAGCATTGAACGCTTGGCTATATGGTGAAGGGCGCAGTGCCCCAGCTAGTGCGCGATGATCGCTTCCACCTCTTCACCACTAAGTTCACTGAGCAAGGTATCGGTTACCAGTATCCGGCGAGCGCCGCCAATCCCGGAAACCAGCGCGTTCGCCTGGCGCGTGCGCGTGGCGATGCGCCATTCAAGGATTTGTCCAACCTTCACTCCCGCTTTTTCTCCAAGCTGGGTGAGCCGGTCATGAAGCTTGGCATCGGCAAGCGGAACCAAAGGGTAGAACAAGGAAAGAAGCCACGGAATCGAGTTAACGATCCCCAGAAGCAAGAGAGAGCATAGACTGGCGGCCCATATCCATCCTAAGGACGGCGACTTCAGTTGGGAGGCAAAGGTGATTTCAAGAATGCTGCAGTTCAGCAGGAACCCGATGAAGCTTGCTTTGGCGGTTTCCAGCAGCCTTGACCAGAGACTTGATTTTGCCAGCCCGAATTTTCGATCGAGAAAATATCGGGCAGTGGCAGAAAACAGGAGCCCCAGCCCAGCAACGATCCAAAGCGGAGCCACGCACAGGGCCAGTTGTACATAGAAGTTCGTTACGAGATCTCTTGCCTGGGCGAGCGCCCAAGGGTGCAGAGGAGAAGAGCCGTATAAGATCACGCCCAGGAACAGGAAGAGCAAGTGGAGCTCCTGCACTATGCGCAGACGCTTGGTGTATGCGACTCCCGGATTCGGCGGCGGAGCTACTCCAGTCGTGGCCATGAGGAACCTTATTGTTGCATGGTAGGAACCTCCAGCAAAGCCGATTGAGAGCTCGGAGAGGTTACCAAAGGCAGATGGTGAGATGCTTGACAGCCGTGGGCTATTCGGAAGTAGTGTTCATGAATCCCCAATACGCTGCAAAAGCCACCACAAATCCTACGAACCACGAGTAGTCATATAAGAATCTGACTGAGGGAATCACCAGTCCCATAAGCGCTACTGCTGATCCAACCACCAAAGCGCCGATGGCGACGCCATTGAAGCCCTTGTCGTACTCATATTGGCCGCCCCGCAGGTAGAGATCGTCCACCGCCAGGCGCTTCCGCCGAATAATGAAATAATCGCAGATCATGATTCCGGCCACCGAGCCCAGCACCGCGGCATATCCGCCCAGCCACGCGACAACGAAGCTGTCGTAGTTGGCCAGTAGTTTCCAGGGCATCATGGCGATGCCCATGCAGCAGGTAATCACACCGCCCATCTTGAACGAAATGCGGCGCGGCCAGAGGTTGGAAAAATCGTTGGCCGGCGAAACCACATTGGCTCCGATGTTGACGTTTAGCGTCGCCAGCAAAATTGCCACCAGGGAAATAATCACGATCACCGGCGAATGAAACCGGCTCAGCAGCTGTACCGGGTCCGATATTGCCTCGCCGTAGATGATCACTGTTGCCGACGTCACCGCCACGCCGATGAACGAATAAAGCGTCATCGTCAACGGCAAGGCGACGGCTTGCCCAACCGCCTGGCCGCGTTCGTCTTTTGCAAATCGGGTGAAATCCGGGATGTTGAGCGACACCGTGGACCAGAATCCCACCGTCGCGTTCAATGCTGGAATCAGGACCTTGAAGAACTCGCGGTTGCTGCCAAACTTGGACGGCGCGGAAAGCATTGGCCCAAAGCCGCCGGCGGTGAAATAAGCCCAGGCCAGCAGGACCAGCCCGACGCCCAAAAGGATCGGCGCACTCACACCTTGCAGAAAGCGGATGTACTCAATGCCCTTGATGATGACCAGCAGGTTGATGGCCCAGAACAACAGGAAGCAGATCGGCACGCCATACGGGTTGCCGCGCCAGGCCGGCCAGACCGTCCCCAGCAGGATATTGATTGCCTCGCCGCCGATCCAGCATTGAATGCCAAACCATCCGCACGCCACCAGGCCGCGCAGCACCGCTGCCACATTCGCGCCCAGCACGCCAAACGACGCACGCGCAAGCACGGGGAAGGGAATCCCATAGCGCGCGCCGGGATGCGCGTTCAGCAGCATGGGTGCCAGTACGATGGTGTTCCCGATAAAAATCGTGAACACCGCCTGCTTCCAGTTCATCCCTTTGCCAATCAGATTGGCGGCAAGAATATATGTCAGCGTGTTCACTGACATGGAAACCCAGAGCGCGGCGTAGTTATATGTGCTCCAGGTGCGGCGTTCCGGCGGCACCGGCGCCAGGTCGGCGTTGTAAAGCGAGCTGGAGCGGATATCGCTCGGCAACTCGGTTTGTGGCAACGGAGTGGACATGAAGTTGAAGAGCGGCTAAATGCCCGCGGCCTTTCCCGTCTGCGCCACGATCGGCCCGTAGCTGTCCGGCCTCCGGTCGCGGAAGAACTGCCAGACGTTGCGCACCTCGGCAATCATGTCCAGATCAAGGTCGGCGACGACCAGTTCGTCTTTATCGCGGCTGCCCTGCGCGATGATCTTGCCCCGCGGATTGCAGAAATAGCTCTTGCCGTAGAACTCGCCGATGTTCCACGGCGCCTCTTTGCCCACGCGATTGAGCGCGCCCACAAAGTAGCCGTTGGCCACGGCATGCGCCGGCTGTTCCAGCTCCCACAGATATTCTGAGAGTCCCGCGACAGTGGCGGAAGGATTAAACACGATCTCCGCGCCGTTCATGCCCAGAATCCTGGCGCCTTCGGGAAAATGGCGGTCATAGCAGATGTACACGCCGATACGCGCATACCTGGTCTGGAAGGTTGGATAGCCGGTGTCCCCCGGAGTGAAGTAGAACTTCTCCCAGAATCCCGGCGCGACTTGCGGAATATGGTGCTTGCGATATTTGCCCAGATATTTTCCGTCTGCGTCGATCACCGCCGCGGTGTTGTAATAGAGGCCCGTCATTTCTTTTTCATACACCGGGACCACCATCACCATGTGATATTTTGCCGCCAGCTTCTGCATCAGCTTGATGGTGGGGCCGTCCGGCACCGGCTCGGTGAGGTCATACCAGCGCGTATTCTGCTCCGCGCAGAAATAAGGCCCGTAAAAGATCTCCTGCAGGCAAAGCACCTGGACCTTCTTCTTGGCCGCCTGTTCAATCAGCTTCAAGTGCTTCTCGATCATTGCTTTCTTGATTTTTTCCAGCGGCTGGTCGGGCCCCACTACATTGCTGGCCTGGATCAATCCGCTGCGCACAATACGTGGCATCTCTACCTCACAGAAAAAGCTCCGTCAATATACCGCATAAACCAGCGCCGGGAGAAAAGGATCGTGAAGATCGGGATTGACCGCCAGCCGGCGATTTCAGGTAACAATCCATTGCCAATGAATGGAACAAGAAAAAGGGCCCTCTGCAACTGCATGAGGACCCTCTATGCTTATGTCGGACGCCACTTTAACCCCCGCCCGTGTGGCCACGCCCCCGGGATTTCAGCTCTTGTCCGGCTTTGCGGCGTCAGCTCCCGCACTGGCGGTTATGTTGTTTCTTATCTCCCAAAGTTCACGATAAGCCAGGTGCTGCATCCGCTGCTGGAGCACCTCCACCGGCGTCCCCATGGTGCCAAGGACGCCTCCGCCGATGATCCTCTGGGCCAGTTTCAGGTGATGAAAGCGGAAGGCCTGCATGCGCTCGTCGAAGTCCATCATTCGTTCGGCCACATCGTGCAGGCCAAAGAATTCCTGGTGCCGCCGGTAGATGTCATCGATCGACAGGCCATGGCTCTGGAGCTGTTCCTGAAAGGTTTCGCCGATCCGCGGCGCGATATGCAGCAGCGCCAGGAAGCCGGGCGAGTCCAGCCCGCTGCCGTGCCCCAGGCCGGCGCGGATCACGTGGTAATCGTACGGAGTGATGGTTTCCAGCACGTGCAGCAGGGAGACCGGATGTTCCAGCATCACGAACGCGCGGCGCATCAGCCGGGCTGCGTTGGCATAATCTCCCTCGGCAAGGGCGGTGCGGGCACGTTCCAGCTCCCAGGCTGCCCCTTTCATCAACAGCTCTGACGCCTGGTGGACTACCTGAAAAGTCAGCTCATCAGGGTGTGACAGCTCTTCTATTGGTGTTTGCAGCGACAGCAGATCATCTGTTCGCAGGTAACGTTCATAATCGGTTGCGCCTTTCCCTTCAAGAATCGGTTTACGCAAATCATGCATCTCGGATGGTTTACTCCCTGCCAAACCGCGGACAAACCGCACCACGGCTCGCATATGAAAAGGTTACTAGATTTTCGCGCTTTCAGGGGCAGGCTTACCCCACGTTCTGGACGGATGCTGCTCTACTGAAGCAGCTAGCTCTTTTCGTCCGGCACCAAGGCGGTGACTTCAATTTCCACGCGGGCCAGTGGTTCCACCAGGCCTGAGACCTCTACCACGCTCATGGCCGGGTAATGCTTGCCGATAATCTCGCGATAGACCGCGCCCATCTCCTTTGCGGAAGAGATGTATTCATCCTTATCCAGCACATACCAGGTCATTCTCGCGATATGTTCGGGGCGGGCATTGGCCTCACGCAAGACGGTCACAATGTTTTTGAGGGCCTGGTGTACCTGGTCGACAAATTTACTAGAGTGAAATTCGCCCT
>DASTPO010000454.1:0-3989 GCA_035762225.1 Candidatus Angelobacter sp. | reverse complement strand
GCCTGGGTGCGCTTCCCAGAACTTACGCTACAGCCTCTGCCTCAGGAATATCTCCGCGTTTCCGATCGGCAGTATCGCTATTCCAGCCGCAATGGGGCCTTCACGGCGGGCCTCACAGTCGACGAGGTTGGCCTTGTTATGGACTATGAGGGCTTTTGGCGGCGCGTAGACGAGCGCAAGTAAGAAACATCCCGTCCGAATCTCATGGCCCTTTTGGAGCCGCTGCCGGGCGGAGGTCGGCCTGCTAAAGAAAAAATGTAATTGCCCTAAAGCAAGTGCAACTTCGAAATCGCAATGCTGTATAAATCCGTTTGATGACCCCTATCATTGCTTTTAATTGGCGGGGAAAGGCGCCGCCGCGCTATCCTTGATTTTCGAACGCTGCTCGTGAGCATCCACATTCGGTCCAAATCCAAGATTATTTTGAAGGAGCTTCATGGCAAACGAACTGCGCAATTTTCTGGCCCTGTCTTACGATGAATTGGAAGAAATGAACCTGGAGGCGAAAGAGCAGCGCAGGAACCGCGTTCCCATGCACAAGATCCAGGAAGCGCGGATCAAGTACCTGACCGATGAAAAACGCATCAAGGCGGTCACCGTCCTGTTCAGTGACCTTGAAGGCCGCCTGCACATGCTGGATTACGACAAGAAATTTCTCATCAAAAGCTGGGACAACCTCACTTTTGACGGTTCTTCCATCCGTGGATTTACCGCGCAGCGCGAAAGCGACCTGCGCCTGGCCCTGGATTGGAATTCGTTTTACTGGGCCCCGGCCGACATCTTCGGCTCCGGCAAAGTGCTGGTCTTCAGCGATGTGATCGACAAAGGCGGCACGCCATACAGCGCCGACATCCGCGGCAATCTCAAAGTCTTTGCCAATGAGATGTTTGAGAAAGAAGGTTACACACTCAACGCAGCCAATGAGATTGAAGGCTTTCTCTTCCAGGGCTCCGACGCGGAGCGCAAGTACCACGAAAACGGCAAGTTCGAATATGTAAATACCGGCGGTTACTATCATTCCCTGCCCGGCGATCCGCTGCGCACGTTCATTGACACCACGGCTGAAGTGCAGCGCGCCATGGGCTTCCAGAATGAGAAAGACCACCCTGAGGTTGCGCCCTCACAATTTGAAATCAACTACAGTTACGGTGAAGTGGTGGCCGCGGCCGATCAGGTTCAGCTTTACAAGCTTATCTGCCGCCAGGTGGCCACGCGTATGGGCTTGACCGCTTCTTTCCTGCCCAAACCTGTGGTAGGCGTGAATGGGAACGGAATGCATACCAACGTCTCCGTCAGCAAAGGCGGCAAGAACCATTTCTGGGACCCCAAGGGCCAGGAAAAGCTCAGCAAAGCGGGCTGGGAGTTTATTGACCGCATTCTTACCCACGGCAATGACATATGCCTGCTGCTCAATCCCAGCGTGAATGCTTATCGCCGGCTTGACCCGCACTTTGAAGCTCCCAACCAGATCAAGGCATCGCCTACAGACCGCGGCTCCATGGTTCGCATCCCGATCGGGAACGAGAAAAGCATGCGTGTGGAAGTACGCTCCGTAGCCCCAGATGCGAATCCTTATATGGTGATGTACTCGGTCTTCCGCACCGGCCTTCAGGGTGAAACGGCCAAGATCAAGAACCTGCGCCAGGCCGAGCGTTACCTGCCGGACAACATCTACACGGCGCTTGAAAATTTCCGCAACGCTGAGTGGACCACCAAACTGCTCGGCGCAGACGTAAAAGCGCGTTACGCCGACCTGAAACAGGCGTCAGCCGACCGTTGTCCGCGTCTGCTGGGCACCTTCGTAAAAGCGCCCGAGGTGCAATACCATCACGACGTCTACAACCAGTTTCTCTGGAACCTGTTTTAAAACATCTCTCACAAGCGGAGAAAAGCCCTGGTCTGCAAGCCAGGGCTTTTTGTTGCCGGCATTATTTTGGAGGAGAGGTCTCTGCCGGAAGGTTTCTGGCGCTCCACTCAAAGAATGACGCGTCATACATGCTTGGCTGGTAGCCGAGATACTTCGCCACAAAATAGTCGAAGGAAGATTGCATTCCCGTCCGGCAATAAGTAACCAGCGGGTGATCCACGCTCGCATGCGCGTCGGCGTACATTTTGCGCAGCTCGGCCTCCGGACGAAGCACCGGGTTTTCCCGGCTCACCAGCATGTCCATCCAATACAGGCTGGTCGCGCCGGGAATGTGTCCGGCTTGTTTTACGTCCTCAGAAAGCTGCTCGCCGGAGTACTCCTTCGCCGGTCTCGCGTCGATCAATACGGCATTGCGATTCGGTTCTCCCAGCGCGCGCATGGCTGCCGTATCGACCAGAATGGCCGGGCGCACCCGCACTGCAAGTTTGGCCGGTTTCACCTGCGGCGTTTCGGTCGAAAGCGGCCGTTGTTCGGCACGCCATTTATCAATCCCGCCATCCAGAAGCGCGGCATGATCTGCCACGCCGAGATAATCCAGGGTGAAATAGGCCCGGGCGGCAAGCAGGTTGAATCGTTCGCCGTACAGCACCACCCTCGAAGAGTTGGCGACCCCGGCCCTTGAGAACACTTTCCGCAAGTCCTCCACCGGCGGTAGTTCATTGGGGATTCCATCGCGCGTCACTGCAATCTCGTTCAATGCTATCTGCCGCGCGCCGGGGATGTGGCTTTTGGCGCAAAAGTCCTTTGCTAAGCTGACACACAGCACCACCAGTTGAGGGTCATGCAGATGCGCGGCAAGCCACTCGGTGCTAACCAGCAGCTCCGGGCGAAGCCTGGGAGCGTCGCCGGGGCGCTGTGCGCCGGACAACGCTCCCGCGACGAGACTGGGTGCCAGCGCGATGAAAACCGCGACGACCGCCATGGGAAATATGCGTCGCATACTGGGCCTATCTCAGCGAATTCCCCTGCACCACCGGCAGGTTATTCATGTGGCTCCATTCATGGATGGAACCATCAAACATGGCCGCATCGTAGCCGAGATACTTGGCGATGAAGTAATCATGCGAGGCCTGCAATCCGATCTCGCAATAGGTAACGAGTTTTCTCCCCGGCGTGAGCCCGCGCGAAACGAACAGCTCCTTCAGCTTGTCGGGCGGAAGAAATACCGGGTTGTTCCTGGCATCCACCAGCGTTTCCTGCCAGTAAACATGCACGGCGCCGGCAATGTGGCCGCTCGTATAACGTTGGTCGGGCCGTGAATCCACCAGCACCTCTGACTTTGAGTCATGCTCGGAGAGCTTCTTCACTTCTTCCAGCATGGCCCGGACCTCGGGATGCACGTGCGGCGTGAAGCTTGACCGGGTGATTTTGGGAGCATTGCTTTCGAGCGGCCTCTTCTCCGCCTTCCATTCGTCTAGTCCACCATCCAGCAGCGCCGTGTGATCGCCGTGGCCCAGGTAATCCAGCGTGTAGTAGGCCCGCCCCGCCATGGGATACCACGCCGTGGTGTAAATCACAACACGGGAGTCATTGCTGACGCCCAGCTTTTCAAACGTGTCCTTGAGTTTTTCCGTAGGAGGAAGCTCGGCTTCCTGCCCGGCGATGAAGTCTTCCAGCGCCAGGAAACGCGCTCCGGGAATGTGTCCGGCATCGTACTCTGAGCGTTTGTCGCCAACGTGCAACAGAACCACCTTGGGATCGTTCAGATGTTCCGCCATCCACTTTGCGGAAACAATCATATCCGGGTGGACGGTTGTCTGGTCAGGCGGCGCCACGGCAGCGCTCGAAAATGCCGGAAAGAACGCCAACATAAGAAGACTTGTAAGGACTGTCCGGGCAAACTTGTAGCAGGTCATAGCTTTCCTCCAAAGACTCAATCTTCCGTCTGGCCGCGCGACTGGTATAGGACGAATGAAAGGTCGGGGGTAATATACAGGGTTGGACGGCAACTGGGCCGCCACGTTAGCGGTGCGGTTACTTTCCACTTAAGCTCATCCCCTATGAAGAAAACCATTCTGGCCGTCTTGCTGTTGTCCGGTTTGTTGTCAACGCTCTCCCTGGC
>DASTPO010000453.1:0-2040 GCA_035762225.1 Candidatus Angelobacter sp. | reverse complement strand
CCGGACTATGTTCTCAGCTACTATGCGCTGTTTCTTCTGGTGCATGGCACGGCCAACCTGCTGATCGTGACGCCTGACCGGAAGATGAAGGCCGAGATGGTGAATAGCTGCCTGGCCATCTGCGATGCGCTGGTGGCAAACATTAAGGTGTTGAAGAGACCGCGCAAGCGTATGTCGCGGCGAACCGTTTAGAGCAGCTCTATATTTTATCCATCATAAAGCTCGCGTCTTTAAAGCCTTATCGTGTCCCTGAAAGAGCCGACCTTCCACCGGATCGGACTACAGCAATCTTAAATTGCATTTAACGTGCGGAGTCCCCGCGGACCACAGGCTGCTTTGCGGCGTTCCATTCGTTGTATGAGCCGTCATACATCGCGGCATCAAACCCGAGATAGCGGGCAAGAAAATAAGTGTAGGAGGCCTGCCAGCCAACTTCACAATAAGAGACGATTTTCTTTCCCGGCGTGATGCCACGATCCGCCAGCATCTTCTTAAGTTCCTGTGGCGGACGAAGGACTGGTTTCTCCGGACTGACCAGAGCAGTCTCCCAGAACATTGGCGCGGCCCCTGCAAGGTGTCCTGAGCGGTAACGCTTGAGCGGACGGGAGTCAATGATCGTTACTCCGGAGCTGGCCGCATCGCCGGAAACGAGCTTGACCATGGAATCCATCTGCGCCACAACTTCAGGATGAACGTTCATAGTCATGTGCCCTGGAACAATTTTTGGATCTTCAGTTGAAACCGGTCTCTTTTCTACGACCCATTGTTCCATGCCGCCATCCAGCAGAGCAGCGTGTTCCGCGTGGCCAAGATAGTCAAGCGTAAAGAAGAGCCGGGTGGCCATGGGGTCCCAGTCGGCATAGAAAACAACGCGCGAATCGTCGCTGATGCCAATCTCTTCAAGGTTTTTCTTGAGCTGCTCCGGCGCAAGAAGTTCTGTACCCGGCGGTTTTGAGTCTACAAACTTCTCGGTGGGCAAATGGCGGGCGCCGGGAATGTGCTGAGAATGATAGTCGCCGGGGCTTCCACCCACGTGAACCAGGACCAGGTTGGGATCAGAAAGATGATCGGCCAGCCACTGTGTTGATACCAGCATCTCAGGCCTGGGCGCAGGAGATTTTTTTGCGGGCGCGGGGCCGGCGCCCTGCTGCGCCAAAAGCGTCCCGCAAAGGGTCAATCCGACAAGCGACAAGACTGCGCGTGACTTCATTTTTGTCTCCTTCATTCCACAGCTGATCGGGCCGCATGGCTATGCTTGTATCTTTTGACGGCGGAGATTGACTTCAGTCAACCAGGAAGAAACACGCCGCGGGCGATCGCGCAGGCACTATTCGTAACGAAGGCCTTCAATTGGATCGAGCCGAGCGGCCTTCCTGGCCGGGTAATAGCCGAAGAAGATTCCCACGGCGGCAGAAAACAGACCCGCGATCACCATGATCTGAGCGGAGAGCTGCATTTCCCAGTGCAGCGTATTTTCCAGCAGAAAAGATCCCACAATCCCGCTGAGAACGCCCAGCGCGCCGCCGATCAGACTCATCACAATAGCTTCACTCAAAAACTGCATTTGGATATCCTGCTCCGTGGCCCCCACGGCCAGCCGTATGCCAATTTCCCGCGTCCGCTCGGTCACAGAAATGAGCATGATATTCATGATTCCAATTCCACCTACCAGCAGTGAGAGGGATGCGGCGCTTGCCAACAAGAGAGTAAAGACATTGGCCGAGGCAAGCTGGGCGCGAATCAATTCCTCAGGTGTGCGAATGTTGAAATCGTCATCTTCACCGGCCCGCAGATGATGCCGTTCGCGCATCACGCCAACAATACGGCGCGTAACTTCAGGTATTTCTTCTCTTGAAGCAGCGGAAAAGAAGATATCATCCAGCCACTCTTGTCCCGTGATGCGTTTCTGCGCCGTGGTGAGCGGCATGACTACAAAATCATCCTGGTCCTGGCCGGCGGTGGAAAATCCTTTGCCCTCAAGCACCCCGACCACTTTGAATGGCACGGATTGGATGTTGATTGTCTTGCCGATCGGATCTT
>DASTPO010000452.1:0-12279 GCA_035762225.1 Candidatus Angelobacter sp. | reverse complement strand
GAATCCATCAAGCCGCAGACCCGCGAGCATTTTGAAATCTGCCGGCTGCTCTCCATCCCGCGCGGCATCACCGTCATCACCAAGTCCGACCTCGTCGATGAAGACACGCTCAGCGTTGTGCGAATGGAGATTGAGGACTTTGTGCGCGGATCGTTTCTCGATGTCAGCCGCTCACCGGTAGTCGCGGTCAGCGCGCTCAAGGGCATGGGGCTTGATGAGCTCAAACGCGAGATCGTACGCCTGGCCGCTGACGTCCCGGCGCGCGATACTGAAGCCCTCTTCCGCCTGCCCGTTGACCGCGTCTTCACCATGAAAGGCTTTGGTGCGGTCGTTACTGGAACGCTCATCGCGGGCAAAGTAAAAAAAGAGGAAGAAGTCGAGGTGTTTCCCTCGCGCAAGCGGGCGCGCGTTCGCGGCGTGCAGGTCCACGGCAGCGCGGCGGAGCAGGCCATTGCCGGACAGCGCACGGCACTGAATCTGGCCGGAGTGCAGATGGAAGAGCTGGCCCGCGGCATGACGCTGGCTGCGCCAGGAGTCTTTGAGCCGACGCAGAAACTTGAAGTCCAGATCTCTTTGCTCAGAGATGCCAAGCCGCTCAAGAACCGCGCCCGCGTGCATTTTCACGCGTTCACATCTGAAACTGTTGCTGAAGTCGCGCTGCATGGCATCACCGAACTTAAACCCGGAGGCACGGCCTTCGCGCAGCTTCGCACCGCCGAACCTCTCCTGCTGCTACCCGGAGATCGTGCCATCCTGCGCCAGTTTTCGCCGGTGATCACCATTGGCGGAGCAGTGGTGCTGGATGCTTTTCCGCTAGCGCGGCAAAAGCCGGCTGCGCTGCAGGCGTTTCTAAGCACGCTGGCTGGCGGCACACGCCAGGAAGCGCTGTTGGCACGCATCTCGCGTCGTGGACATCGAGGGTTCTCGCTTACCGCCGCTGTTCGTGAAACCGGAATCAAGCCGTCTGTCTTGCAGCCGGTGATTGCGACGCTGGTGCAGCAGAAAAGCATTATCCAGGTAGGTGAGTTTCTGCTTTCAACTGACGCCGTGCAGAAGACACGTGAAAAACTCATCGCGACATTGGAGGCTTTTCACAAAGCCAACCCGCTGGTTGGCGGCATCAGCAAGGAAGAGCTGCGCGAAAAACTCGATCTCCACCAGACCGTGATGGAAGCGCTCCTCACGCAACTCGCGCGCGACAAGAAGGCCGAGGTCTCCGGCGAGCAGGTCCGTCTCGCGGGCCGGGGAGTCGAGTTGAAAGACGAAGAAGCCAAAGCCAAAGCCCAGATCGAAAAGGCTTTCGCCGACGCCGGCCTGAAAGTCCCGCTGATGAAAGAAGTCCTGGACAAGCTTCCGGTGGACAAAGCACGAGCGCAAAAGCTGGTGACGCTTCTGCTGCGCGACCGTGTGCTGATCAAGCTGGCCGACGATCTTGTTTTCCACCAGTCGGCGCTGCAGGGGCTGCGCCAGCTCATGGCCACGCAAAAGACCAGGACGCCGAAGATTGATGTTGCAACCTTCAAAGACCTGCTCGGCGTAACCCGCAAGTATGCCATTCCGCTGCTGGAATACCTTGATCAGCAGCGGGTTACTCGCCGTGTGGGAGACGAGCGGATTATCCTTTAACGGCGCTCCGATCTCCCAAGCCGGGAAGAGTCCAACGGACGGTTACCTCATGCGTCCAAATGCTCAGGGAGACGCGCTGCAACGTATACTGAGGGGTGCGTTGAAGCGCTGCACGCGACACGTGTGCAAGGCAAAAGTATTATCCAATGACTGATCCATCCAACGGATACGAACGCATTGCTGCTGAGTTTCTGTCAGGGCGAGGCGGTGCGCGGACGCGATCGAAAGGCATTGGTGTGAAGGCCGTGCGGGCGTGGGCGCGGACGCTTCCGAGTGGGGCCACGGTCATCGATTTAGGCTGCGGGCCGGGTTTGCCCATAACCGAAGTCCTGGTTTCGGAAGGCCTGAACGTCTATGCAATCGACGCGGCGCCATCCTTGGTTGACGCGTTTCGACGTAACCTGCCGGGAATACATGTGGCCTGCGAAGCGGTCGAAGCCTCTACATTCTTTCATCGAACGTTCGATGGCGTCCTCGCCTGGGGGCTGATATTCCTGCTTACTGCCGAAGAGCAGCGGCGGCTGATTCACCGGACCGCTGACATATTGGTGCCCGGCGGCCGGCTGCTGTTTACTTCGTGCGCTGGAAGAGAACCACTGGTATGGACCGATGCGATGACAGGATTGGAGTCCCGATCGCTGGGAGCTGTGGAATATGAGCGTCAACTCAGGGCAGTTGGGCTGTCCTTGATCCATGAGTACGAGGATGAGGGCGAGAACCATTATTTTGATGCTTTAAAAAACGCCTCTCCGGTTTCGAGCCCATCCAGAGCGCCAAACTAAAGAGATTTTGGAATACGGGCTTGAGCCCGGAAAAACGGATTGGATATGAAAATCCTTCTTATCGGCGGCAGCGGTTTCATCGGCCCTTTTACAACAGCCGCGCTTCTAAAAGGCGGCCATCATGTCACGCTCTTTCATCGCGGCAAATCCAAAGCGCCTGCCGGTGTAGAAGAAATTCTTGGCGACCGCCAGTTCCTCCAGGACCACCAGCCTGAATTTCGCCGGCAGAAGTTCGATGTGGTTGTGGACTTCATCCTCAGCTCCGGGCGCCAGGCCGTGCAATTGATGGACACCTTCCGCGGCGTCGCCGGCCGCGTCGTCGCTCTCAGCAGCATGGACGTGTATCGCGCCTGGGGAGTTTTTTATGGATTCGAGGCCGGCGGTCTCCAGGAACTGCCGGTTACCGAAGATTCAGAGGTCAGAACCAGCCGCAGCGTCTACTCCCCTGAGGTACTCAACCGCTTGCGCACGATTTATCCGTGGGTTGACGAAGAGTACGATAAAATTCCCGCCGAGTTGGCGGTGCTGGGCGATTCCCGGCTGCCCGGCACAGTGTTGCGCCTGCCCATGATCTATGGCACGGGCGATCCATTGCACCGCTTCCATAACATCCTCAAGCGAATTCACGACGGGCGGAAACATATTCTCTTTGCTGACGACGTCGCCCGGCTTCGCAGTCCACGTGGGTATGTGGAAGATGTGGGCGAGGCCATAGCTCTGGCGGCATCGTCGCCCCAAGCAGCAGGGAAGATCTACAACGTAAGCGAGGCGGAATCGTTTAGCGAGCTGGATTGGGCCCGAAAGATCGCCGAGGCTGCGGGTTGGCGAGGCGAGTTCGTGGTGCTGCCGCATGATCGCGCGCCCCAGCACCTGCACTCTCCCGGCAATACCGCGCAGCATCTGGTGGCCTCGTCCGAGCGTATCCGGAAAGAGCTGGGCTGGCGCGAAGTTGTGCCGCGGGAAGAAGCGTTTCGACGAACGATTGCATGGGAGCGCGCTCATGTTCCGGAACAGCCACAACCTCAATTCAACTATGAAGCCGAGGACGCGGCGCTGGCCGAGTTCAAAGCCACCGCCTGAGCCCATACCGCATGCGTTGCTCTTCCCGGGTAAACTGGAAGGGTCATGCTTTCCATCCGTACTGCCACCACTGCCGACGCAACGCTGATGCTGGACTTCATTCGCCGGCTTGCAGAGTATGAACGCGAGCCCAATGCGGTGATCGCCTCCGAAGAAGATTTGCTGCGCGACGGCTTTGGCCCGCACCCCAAATATCGCTGCCTGATCGCCGAGTGGAGCAGCCAGCCGGCGGGCTTCGCGCTCTTTCATTACAACTATTCCACCTGGCGCGGCCAGCCGGGACTGTATCTGGAAGACCTCTTTGTGCTGGTGGAGATGCGCGGCAAGGGAATTGGCAAAGCGCTGCTGCAAAAGCTGGCGCAGATCGCGCTGGAGGAAAACTGCTACGGACTGCGCTGGATGGTCTTGGAATGGAACACGCCGGCGCTCAAGTTTTATGAATCGCTGGGCGCTGAGCTGCTGGGCGAGTGGGAAACCATGCTGCTGCGGGGCGAGCCCCTGGAGCGGCTGGCGAAATAGAATGCGTATCCGTATCATTGGCGCCGGACTCGCCGGCTGTGAGGCCGCATGGCAGTGCGCCCAGCAAGGCTTGCGGGTCGAGCTCTATGAAATGCGGCCGGCAAAATCCACGCCGGCACACCAGACGGACAAATTCGCCGAACTGGTCTGCTCCAATTCCCTCAAGTCGGAAAGTGAAAACACGGCGCCGTGGTTACTCAAGGAAGAAATGCGGCGGGTCGGGTCGCTGCTGCTGCGCATTGCCCAGGAAACCAGCGTGCCCGCCGGGCACGCGCTGGCGGTTGACCGCGAGGCTTTCGCGGCACGGGTTACCGAGGCAATTGCGGCTGAGCCGAATATTCATATCGTGCGCCAGGAAGCGACAAAAATTGAAGAAGACAATGGTCTCACGATAATCGCGACCGGCCCGCTGACCTCAGATGCGCTCTCACTTGATATCGCGCGCCTTTCAGGCAGCGACCATCTTTTCTTTTACGATTCCATCAGCCCCATCGTTGAAGCCGACTCCATCGACATGAGCAAGGTTTACATGGCGGCTCGTTACGGCAAAGGCACCGCCGACTACATCAATTGCCCTTTCACCAAAGATGAATATGACCGGTTTATTGACGCGCTGACCTCGGCCGAGATGGCGGAAGGCCATGATTGGGAGAACCTCAATTATTTTGAGGGCTGCCTGCCGATCGAAGAGATTGCCCGCCGCGGGCGCGATACCCTGCGTTTCGGCCCGATGAAGCCCGTAGGACTAGATGATCCCCGCACGGGCAAATGGCCGTATGCTGTGGTCCAGTTGCGGCAGGAAAACCTGCGCGCCGACTCCTACAACCTGGTGGGCTTCCAAAACCACCTGAAATTTGGCGACCAGGCGCGTGTTTTGCGCATGATTCCCGGTCTGGAAAGGGCAAAGTTTGTCCGCTACGGCCAAATCCATCGCAATACCTACATTAATGCGCCTTCGCTCCTCACCGAATTATTGAACTTGCGGCAGCATCCCAACGTATTCTTTGCTGGGCAGATTTCCGGCGTGGAGGGCTATACCGAGTCGATCGCCATGGGCATGCTGGTTGGGATTCATGTTGCGCGGATCGCACAGGGAGTGCCGGCGATTTCCCCGCCGCGGGAGACCGCCCTGGGTTCGCTGGTGCATTACATTTGCCATGCCGATGCCAGAAATTTCCAGCCCGCCAACATCACGTTTGATCTGCTGCCGCAATTGGATGAGGCCGTCCGGCGCGCTGTTCGCGACAAAAAACAGCGGCATAAAATGGTTTGTGAAAATGCGCTGGAAAAGCTAGCATCGTGGCAGCAAGAGTGCGCAGGCGCGGGCCCGCGCTTCGGGGTGAAAGCTTATGAACCGTCTATCCGCCCTTGATGCTTTTGGTCCTGCGTTTACGCGGGTTGGGGCCATGCTGTTCCGCCCGTTTCGGCTGGGTACCTGGCTGAAGATGGGTTTGATCGGATTGCTTGGCGGCGGCGTGGCGACGTTCAGCAGCAACTTTAACTTTCGCGCTCCCGTATTCCCGCCCCACGGCAATATGCCGAACGATCCAGTCGCCGAAATTCAAAACGCCATTCGCTCCGTCCACCTGGCCGACTATTTTCACCTCATTGTTATCGTGATAGCCGTTCTAGCCGCCGTGGCCATGGTCTTCCTGTACCTGTTCTGCCGGTTTCGGTTTGTCTTGTTTGATTCAGTAATCAGCGGCCAGGCCGAAGTGGGCCGGGGCTGGAGCAGATATGCCGGACAGGCCAACCGGTACTTCGGCTTTTGGCTGCTATACCGGTTGGTGGCTTTTGCGGTGATGGTCCTGATTGTTGGTTTGCCGCTCTGGCACGCATACCAGCGCGGCGCTTTCAGCGGCGACAACTCATTAATGAACCTGTTTGAAACGCTGGCATCGGTAGCGTTGGGCGCATTTGCCGCCGCCATCATCCTGGCCATTATTTCCACGCTGACGAAAGATTTCATCATGCCGATCATGGCCCTGGATGATCTTGCGCTCGGTGACGCGTGGTCCGCGCTATGGCGCGTAATTGCCTCCGAACCTGGCGCCTGGTTCGGTTATATGTGCCTGAAAGCAGTGTGTGCCCTGGGAGCGGGAATCGCACTGGCGATTGGCGGACTGATTGCGATGATCCCGGCCTTTTTCATTATCGGCATTCCCGTTGGCCTGCTGGTGTTCGTCGGGATAACCGTGACCAAGCTGGCCGGCGTCGGCGGAATCTTTTTTTTCGCGCTTGCGGCCTTAGTCGCGATTGCCGGCATCTTCTGCGTGTACTTGCTGCTGATTGCGCCGGTAACGGTGTTCTTTGCGTCGTATGCGTTTTACTTCTTCGGTGGCCGATATCCCAAGCTGGGAGCGTTGCTCTGGCCGCAGCCTGTTAATCCGTCGCCCGTCCCGCAAATGGTTGGGATCCAACCAGGGGTTTAGCCTCTGCGCTTCGCTTTTCGAGGTGGCAGTTTGACCGTGGCGCGAGGACGGTTCTTGATCCAGATTGGCGTCCCGATAAAGCCAAATGCCTTGCGGATCTGGTTTTGCAGGAACCGCTCGTAGGCGAAGTGCAGCTTCACGTCTTTGTCAGTGAAAAGAATAAATGTGGGCGGCGAAGACTGCGCCTGCGTCATGTAGAAGATCTTTACCTGCTGGCGATGCGGGACTGAAGCCCGCTCAAAGTCCACCGACTCCAGAAAACGGTTCATCTGCGATGTGCCAATGCGCTTCTGCCGCTCAGCCGCTACCAGTTCCAGCGCGCGAAAGATTTTGTCAATGTTTTTGCCTTCAGATGCCGACACGAAAACCATGGGCGCATAGTCCAGAAATTTAAGCACGCGGCGCGCTTGTTTTTCATACAGTTCTCGATCTGCAGGGGGCTTGCCGTCTTTACGGCCGGGGCCGACCAGGTCCCACTTGTTCACAATGATGATGACAGAGCGTCCACTCTCATGCGCGTAGCCGCCAATGGTAGCGTCCAGGGCATTCACGCCTTCCACGGCATCGATTACCAGCAGGGCGACGTCGGCGGCTTCAAGATGCTTGCGCGCCATCACGACAGAAAGTTTTTCCGCCATCAAATTGGTCTTGCCTTTTCGCCGGATTCCCGCGGTGTCGATGAAGCGATAGGTGTAGCCATCCTTTTCGATGAATTCATCCACAGCGTCGCGCGTAGTCCCGGCGATGGGCGACACAATGGCGCGCGAGCTTCCAGTCAATATATTGAGCAACGTCGATTTTCCAACGTTCGGATGGCCGATGATGGCGACGCGCGTTTCGCGCTTGGGCCTTGCCCGGCGGGCACCGCCGCTTTCTTCATCTTCGGCGGCCAGGAGTTCATCCGCGGCTACGGCCGCGGCAGCGTACTCCTTCTCTGCCGCCGATACCGGAATCGCCGCCAGTACTGCATCGAGCAGCTCCGTGGTGCCGACGCCATGCTCGGCGGAAATTGAATAGAGGTTTTCTATCCCCAGGGTGCGGAAGTTTTCCGCCTCAGCCTCAAACTTGGTGGAATCCACTTTGTTGACGGCGAGAAAAAGCGGCTTGCCCAGGCGGCGCAGCAGGCGGGCCAACTCCATGTCAGGCGCGGCCAATTCGGTGCGGAGGTCCACCACCAGGACGATCGCAGCCGCCTCTTCCAGCGCGACGCGCGCCTGGCGAAAGATCTCAGCCGGAATCAGGTTCTTGTCGTCAGGGATGATGCCGCCGGTGTCGACGATCCGGATTCGGCGGCCGTCCCATGAGGTCTCGCCATAGAGGCGGTCGCGGGTGATCCCGGGCTCGTCGCCGACAATGGCGCGCCGCGATCCAATGAGCCGGTTGAACAGCGTGGACTTACCGACGTTGGGCCGGCCAACAATGGCGAGCAGCGGCACGAGATTCCTTGCGGGCTGATTTGACTGTTTCTTCAATTTTTCTTCTCGAACATCTTCTCGGCTTCCGATGCCTTCACGATCACCGGTTTCCCGTGCTTGGGAGGATGCAGCACCACAGCGAGATCTTCACTGCAGTCGGGGCCGGCCCATCCGTAATAATGCTTCAGGTTATATTCCCGCGTCAGCGGCAAGGAGAGCCTGGCCGGCATTTCCGCCGGGGTGATCACCTGATAAACATGGAAGGGATCATAGGTAAGTAAGTCGTGTCCCCAGCCCTGGGAAAAGCAGGGTTGGCCGGCAATCTCGGACACGCCGTCGCCATCGAGGTCGTGGAATTCAGTGACGTGGAAATTTCTGTCGAAGATCACTTTTGGACTGCCCGAGGCGTCCAGCGCCAGGACATGCAGGCGTTCAGTGTCGCTTGCGTACTCATCGCCAAACAAAAAGACCAGCCGGGAGGCGTTGCTCTCCGCCGATATCGGAAGAATGAGCGCATACTTCGAAGAAGAAAGGTTCTTGTTAGCGCGCAGAAATTTCTCGCCGGGCTGATAGTCGCTTCCGTATTCCACCCAGCCCAAATCGCTTTCGAGGATAAAATCCCGTTGCCCTCTCATTTGAACGGTGAGCCGCGATCTTTCACCTGACATCTGTTCCAGCTTGAAATGTGCTGGAGTGTCCTTTTGCCAATCGAAATCAAACTCCTCAACCGTGGTCCACGCGCTTGTGGACGCCATGTTGCGAGCGTTGGGCGTGGGAGAAGGTGCGCCCGCGGTCGCCGCAGGCTGCGGGCTTGGGCTGCTGGACGTTGTAGCCGCGTCCTTCCCGCACCCTGCGCTCATGGCGTACAGAGCCAGGGTCCACAAACTCAGATTGAACCAGCGCTGTGCAGGCACTCTCAACATCCTGTTGGCAGCAAAAAAATAATCAAAACTGGATACGCTATTATTAAACCACGCTCCGTCATGGCGTCCTCCTACCAGCCCGAAACCGTTGCTCCTGAGCGCCGGCTACCCACACTGCACCAGTTCTTTGCGCCGGGCGGTTTGCTCAGCCAGGCGCATCCGAATTACGAGTTCCGCCGCGGCCAGTTGCAGATGGCTGAAGCCGTGGAAAAAGCGCTGGCGGAGCGCCGCCACCTGATCGTGGAGGCTGGAACCGGCACCGGCAAAACTCTGGCCTATCTTCTTCCGGTGATCCGCAGCGGCAAGCGGGTAGTGATATCGACGGGAACCAAGAACCTGCAGGAACAGCTCTTCTTCAAGGATATACCATTCCTCGAACAACACCTTTTCGGCCCCGGCCAGGAAAAGCTGCGCGTGTGTTACATGAAGGGCCGGAACAACTATCTCTGCCGGCAGAAGCTCTATGACCTGACCAACCAGCCGGTCCTGAACGGATTGCAGGAGATTGATCAATACCGCCAGATCGCGGAATGGGAAAGCGGCACCGAAAGCGGCGACCGCGCGGAGTTGAAGGGACTGCCGGAAAACACCCAGCTATGGCAGAAACTTGACGCTCGCACCGAGCGCTGCACCGGGCAGAAATGCCCGCAGTGGGACCGCTGTTTCATTACCGAGATGCATCGGCGCGCCGCGGAAAGCGACATCATCATCGTCAATCATCATCTCTTTTTTGCCGATCTCTCTCTGCGCCAGACCGGCGGCCCGGACGCTGGGGTCCTGCCTGATTTCAGCGCGGTGATTTTTGACGAAGCCCATGAACTGGAAGATGTGGCTGGAAGTTACTTTGGCGTGAGCGTCAGCAATCTTCGTTTTGAGGAAATGGCGCGTGACATTGAAGCCACGCTGCAGCAGAAAAAGGCGCTATCAGCCGGGCTGATTCAGGCGTTGGCGCGTTTGCGCGAGCGGTCGCGTTTTTTCTTCGGACTGCTGCCGCCCGGCGACGGACGTTCCCCGTTCAGGGACCGCGAGGGCTTTCTCGAGAAAAATGGCGACGATTACGACGCAGTGATGCAAACGCTGGGCCGCGTCCTGGCTGAACTGGAGTTGTTGCCGCAAAAGCCGGAAGAGGTCTTTAACTTCAGCCGCCGCAGCCAGGAGTTACAGGCACAGCTTGCGTTCATCATGGAATCGGAAGACAAGAACACCGTTTTCTGGATCGAATACCGTGGCGAGGCTCGCCGCACCCGCGGCGGACAGACGCACATTGTGCTGCAAGCGACGCCGATCGACGTCTCCCAGATACTGAAGCAAAAGCTCTTTGAAAACGTGGAAACAGCGGTATTGACTTCCGCCACGCTGGCGGTGGCCGGCGCGCCAGACCGCGGCAGCTTTGAATATATTCTCCAGCGCGTGGGGCTGGAGCACGCGCGCGAACTGGTGGTGCCGTCGCATTTCAATTACGGCAAACAGGCCATTCTTTACGTTCCTCCCGATATGCCGGATCCGCGCTCGCCGCAGTTTGGGAGAGAGGCCGCGGAGAAGATTCGCCGGCTCCTGGATATCACGCAGGGCCGCGCCTTTTGCCTCTTTACCAGCTATGCCCAGATGAATGACATTCATGACCGCCTGCTGGGTGAATTGCCGTTCCCCATGCTGTTGCAGGGATCAGCGCCGAAGACCGCGCTGCTGGAGGAATTCCGGCTTACGCCCAATGCGGTGCTTTTTGCCACCGCCTCATTCTGGCAGGGCGTCGATGTGCAGGGAGAACAGCTGAGCTGCGTGGTTATTGATCGGCTGCCCTTTGCCGTGCCCAACGATCCGGTAGTAGCCGCGCGCATTGACGCGCTGAATGCCGCCGGTGGAAATGCGTTTTTTGAGTATCAGGTACCTGCCGCCGTCATCACCTTGAAGCAAGGCTTTGGCCGGCTCATTCGTTCCGTGAAAGACCGCGGCGTGCTGGCGCTGCTGGACAACCGCCTGATCAAGCAGCGTTACGGCAAGATCTTCCTTGATAGCCTGCCGGCATACAAAAGGACGAAGGACCTGGCGGATGTAGAGCTCTTTTTCACACCCGCCGGCGATACCTGAGCTGCTCGACTGGAATTTATTCCTTGACCATGATCGGTCCAGCGTTGGGAAGTTCCTCCAGGACTTCGATGATTACTTCACGAATAGTGAATTCTTCATGTGTGGCGTGGGACGAGGTGGTAATGCTGTTCAGGACCAACGCACCGGATTCAATGTCATCGGCCAGTTTGCGCAAAGCGGCGACTGCTTTGGCGTCATTCAACCCAAAAGCGTGCTTTCCCGCCCGGTCAGCACACTCGGCTGCATTGATGGTTCTGCCTCCGCTAATCATTTCAGTTCCCCTCAGTGCTAGGAACGCTTGCCGTTCTCGTCCCTTGCTTGGAAAATTCCAATCTATGTATATCGCACGTGCGCGACCACACTTGATATTGAGAATAGTTGAAAATTGTTAATTGCAACCTGGTAATAAAACCCGATTGACTGTCATATATGATAAGTAGCTTAGTTTCAATCAGCTGCGGGGATCCTGGCCCATCGACTGTGAGCTTTGGCCGAAGCCTTTGAAGTTGGTTCATAAGAGCTATCAGTTTGGATGCTCATGGCCCGGGTGGTGTGTCTGCATTGAGGCCAGGTGCGGCTATTTCGGTACAGCTCAGCCGAAACTGGTCAAGGATTTACAATAGTGTGGAGGAGCCTACGCAGGCGATAAGGGGAGAGGATGTACGAGGTTACGGTCGAAGATTCATTTGCCGCAGGGCATTATCTGCGCAACTACAAAGGGAAATGCGAGAACCCGCACGGGCATAATTACAAGGTGCGGGTTACGCTTCGCGGCGCCGAGCTGGATAAAGCCGGCCTGCTGCTGGATTTCAAGGACCTGAAAGAAGTCATGAAACACGTTATCGACCGGCTTGACCACCAGATGTTGAATGAAATAGTGCCTTTCACTGAACTCAACCCCTCGGCTGAGAACCTGGCGAAATATTTTTATGATCAGGCCAATGGCCGGCTTCAGACGGTGACCACAGGACGGGTGACGGTGAAAGACGTGACGATCTGGGAGACAGACACCACCACGGCCCGCTATTCGGAATAGAGACGAAGCGTCTTCAGGGAACAAAGACCTTTACGCGCGGCGGCAAACACGCTGTGCTCCTCCGCACATGCAGATCATAGAAATCTACCGGTCAATTCAAGGCGAGTCGTCGTTTACCGGCGTACCGTGCATTTTTGTGCGGCTCGCCGTCTGCAACCTGCGCTGCGCCTGGTGTGACAGCGAATATACCTTCAGCGGCGGCAAAAAAATGTCCGCAGACGAGGTGGAACGAGAAGTGGTGCGCTTGGCTCCCGGCGGACTGGTGGAGATCACCGGCGGTGAACCGATGTTGCAGGAGCGCGAGGTGGCCCCATTAATGGCCCGCCTTCTCGAGCTCGGTTATACCCTGTTGCTGGAGACCAGTGGAGAGCGGCCGCT
>DASTPO010000451.1:0-4209 GCA_035762225.1 Candidatus Angelobacter sp. | reverse complement strand
AGGAGCAATTCAAGGCTCGCATCACCAACCTGGTTGACCGGTTTTATGAATTCCGCATGCTCTCTTTGCAGGTCCAGCGGCTGGCCGACGTGGTCCTGGAGAAATCGGAGCCGGCCCTGGCTGATGCCGGCTCCGCGGATTGGGAACACGCATCCATCGAGGTTGATCACGTCTCCTTCCGCTACTCTGACACCGAACCCTGGCTGCTGGAAGATGTTTCCTTCCGCGTCCTGCCGGGCGAGTGTGTCGCCGTCGTCGGTCCGTCGGGCGCGGGAAAATCCACTTTGCTCAAACTCATCGCCGGGCTGCTCCATCCTCAATCGGGCGACGTGATCGTGAACGGGCACTCAGTCTGCGCCAGCCGCTCCGCCGTTCTCGGCAATGTCGGGTTCGTCTTGCAGGATGACTGCCTCTTCGCCGGGACCATCGCTGACAATATCGCCTTTGCCTCCGATGACCCGGACATGTCTCGCGTCGAAGAGTGTGCCCGCCTCGTCTGCCTCGATCAGGACATCAGCGCCATGCATATGGGGTACAACACCCTGGTCGGCGACATGGGCTCCGCGCTTTCCGGTGGACAACAGCAAAGGCTCCTGCTGGCCCGCGCGCTCTATTCCCGGCCGGCGATTCTTGTGCTCGACGAAGCCACCAGCCACCTTGACGTTCCCACCGAGCAGCGCATCGCCGCCATGTTGGCTGACCTGCGCATGACCCGCATCTTTGCCGCGCATCGCCCTGACACCATCCAGATTGCAGACCGTGTAATCACCCTTGCCCGTGACGGAAAAATCTCCGCCACGCCATCCGGCGGGACGCCGCGCGCTGTCGGCGCGAATGTCTTTCAAGGAGAAACCCATGCGCAGCCACAGTGATCCGCGTCGAGCGATCGGCCCTTCGGGTGACTACCGGCTCATGTTGCACCAAGTTGCCAGAGCCATAGCCGGTGGCGCTCCGCCGTCGGTCATTGGCTCATCTGCCGGGAGCGGATCAAGTGAACACAAAATCCCTTGCTCCCGCTGCGGCAGATCATCGGATGTAACACGAAAGGAGAAAAAACATGTCAAACCAGGAAAGCAGGGTGCTGGCGCGCAAGGGAGCGCGTGAGCTCACCATCGAGGAAGCGGAATACGTTAGCGCGGCCATGGCCGCCCACACCAACGTCTGCACCGCCATTATGGCTACCGCTACCCACACCGGACTCGGTGACGGTGATGGATGCAGTGACACTGACGGAGATTCCCACTCCTTCTAGGCACATCCCTTTCCGCGCCCGAAGTCCGGGCGCTCGGGAAGGTTCCTTAAACGAATTTGGTCCGGAGCAAGTCCGGCCCACACCTTGATGAAAGGAGCAAAACACGAATGAAGATAACAGAGTGCTGGCACGCAGAAGCGCGCGTGAATTGACCCCGGAGGGAAATTCAGCTTGTCTCCGGCCGCTTGCGCACGCTCACCGCATGCACCTTCAATCCTGAATTGCGCAGCAAGGACGGAGATGCATCCATCGGCGAATGCTAGCTCTCTCGGATTTGGATCTTGTACCGGTCCAGATGATGAAAGGAAAAATATATGAATGATGAAAGCAGGGTGTTGATTCGCCAGGGAGCTCGCGAATTGACGCCCACAGAAGCAGAACTCGTCGGCGGAGGATTTCGCACGCTTTCGCTTTGTACCGCCTTTCCTACCCCCGACGGCGACAACCACGTTGGCGAAGTAGGCTGCTAACCGGACCTCCTTCGAGCGGCCCTGCATTCTGCCCGGTCGTTCGATTGGAGTCTGCCAAACAGCATCGAGCAAACAAAAAATCGAAAAGGAGAAATTTTATGGACCAGGAAAATCGCGTACTCAGCCGCAAGGGCGCTCGCGAGTTGAATGAGCAGGAAGTAGAAATTGTCAGTGGCGGGCTTCGCACGCTTACGGCATGCACCATCGCCGTGACCGGCGCTGACGGTGACGTGTTCCTGCATGAATGCTGACCAGTGAGCGCCGGCGAAACTGAGCCGGTCGCTTGCAAAGTGGCGCCTTCGCCGGCGCCACTTTCAACCCCAAACCAAATTGCACATGGAGGCGAAGCAAATGAAGATCATTATTCTGGCTCCGGAAGACGATAACCATACAGCGCCCATCAAATGGGGCCTGGAGAAAGCCGGGTACCAGGTGGTTTGCTGGGCCGGACTGGGCTGGACGGAACAACGGCAGGCCTCGCTGCTCATGGATGGTCAGGACACCCTCGTTCTCGGCGGTCACCCGGTAGATCCCGGCGACGTAGTATGGATCCGCCGGCCTGACCGGCCTGAACCTAATCCCCGAACTTCCGAATCAGACCGGAAATTCGCCTCGCTTGAGTACCGCTCGTTTTACCACTCCGTGGTTTACCTGCTGGAAGCATTGCCGGTGCGTTGCATCAATAAATATGCCGCCTCGCGCTCCATCATCCAGAAGGCGGTGCAGCTTCGTCTCGCCCGCAAGTGCGGCCTGAAAACTCCGGCCACGCTGATGTCCAACACCCCGGCGTCGGTCAAGGACTTTCTTGCCGGCGAGGCCAATCGGCGTATTTGCAAGGGCTTCACTCCGCACGTCTGGCAAAAAGAAGGCCATCGCTCCATCGCTATCACTGAAACCTTCGAGCTGAAGCGCGATCAGCTCCCTTCTGACGAAGTCCTCACCTATGCGCCGGCTATTTATCAGGAGATGGTGGTAAAAGACTTTGACGTGCGCATGGTGCTGATGGGCGACCGTGTTTATTCCTACGCTCTCAGCAATAAAAAACGCGCGCTCGACTGGCGACAGGATGCCGGCCTCGGACACGTCACTGCCGAACTGGTCCCCACGCCTCCACAAGTGGAAAAAGGCGTGTTGGCCTTCGCCCGGCAGGCTGGCGTTTGCTTTGGCTCGTTGGATTTTGGCGTTGATGCCGCCGGTGAGTGGTGGTTTCTTGAGATCAATGAGGAAGGCCAGTTCCTCTGGCTTGACCAGTTCAATCCGGCATTCAAGCTGATGGAAAAGTTCTGTGCTTTCCTCACCGCACCTGAAGGCTCCACCGCGGATCTGGAAGAGCGCCAGGACCTCTTTCCCAGCCTGCAGGAGTATGAAGACCTGCTATCGCACAAGCAGGTCGCCCCGGTGGCCCGCCCCCGCGCGGATGATCCGTTTCTCTCTATCGAAGCCTGAGCGGCTTGCTGTCTTTGCGGTCTTCATCTGCTTTGCGGTACAACAGAGGCAATGAAGATCGCAAAGAAGGCCCGTAAGTTCGCCGATGCGTTTCAAGTCAGGCACGCCAGGTCATTCCGGCTCAAGGACCACGATCCCGGCGAGTGTCACGGCATCGGCTCCAAAGAAAAAGCCGACGAACTGTTGCAGCAGAGTGTCTCCGTCCTTCAGGAGATGCAGGAAAAACTTTTCGCCCAGAACCAGTGGTCGGTCCTTCTCATCATCCAGGCCATGGACGCCGCCGGCAAAGACAGCCTGGTCAAGCATGTGATGTCAGGGGTGAACCCGCAGGCCTGTGACGTCAGCAGTTTCAAGCAGCCCTCCACCACCGAACTGGACCACGATTACTTGTGGCGCTCGGTTCCACACCTGCCGTCGCGCGGCAAGATTGGCATCTTCAATCGTTCTTATTATGAAGAAGTTCTGGTCGTGCGCGTACATCAGGAAATCCTGGCCGCACAACACCTCCCGCCCAGCCTGGTGACCAAAAAAATATGGAAGCAGCGTTTTGAGGACATCTGCAATTTTGAAAAATATCTCACCCGGAATGGCACCGTGATCCGCAAGCTGTTCCTGCACCTGTCCAAGGAAGAGCAGAAGCGCCGCTTCCTCGCTCGCCTCGATGAGCCGGAGAAAAACTGGAAGTTTTCTGAAGCCGACGTGCGCGAACGCATTTGCTGGGATGATTACATGCAGGCCTATGAAGACATGATCCGGCACACCTCAACCCCGGAGGCGCCCTGGTATGTCATTCCTGCGGACCACAAATGGTTTACTCACATCGCCGCCAGCTCCGTGATCATTGAGACGCTCGAGGAGCTCGACCTGCACTTTCCCAAAGTCGTTAAAGCGCGGCGCAAGCAACTGGAAAAAGCCGGCGCAGCTTTGCTGAAGGAAAAAGGCTGATCTGTTGCCGCTATCGATTGGTCATTTTTTGCGAATAAGCCACGCGCTCTGCCAAGGGTGATTCCAGCCATTGCGCCAGCCGCGGCGCGTTGCGAT
>DASTPO010000450.1:0-9598 GCA_035762225.1 Candidatus Angelobacter sp. | reverse complement strand
TACGACCTGCAATCCTGCGTTCAATTGCGGTGACGATCTGTTCGGCTTCCTGCTCGCGCCCGTGGATCATCAGCCATCGCGGGCTTTCCGGGACAGCGTGGCGGAGGAAGATGATGATCAGGCCCAGCACGGCGCCGATTCCGAAGGCCAGCCGCCATCCAATGCTGATGGGCAACACGCCAGTATCCAAGAGCCCTACGGTCGCGGCCGCACCGATCGCAGCGCCAATCCAGAAGCTGCCGTTGATGATCAAGTCAACCCGCCCGCGAACGCGCGCGGGAATCAGCTCGTCGATGGCCGAATTGATGGCTGAATATTCTCCGCCAATGCCGGCGCCGGTCAGAGCTCGAAAAAGAGCGTAAGACGCAAAGTTCCAGGAGAGCGCGGTGAGCGCGGTGGCGGTCAGGTAGAGCAACAAAGTGATGGTAAACAGCTTCTTCCGGCCCATCCGGTCGGTGGCATAGCCAAAGAGAAGAGCGCCGGTGACTGCGCCCAGCAGATAAAACGTGGCGCTGGCGCCGACCTGGGCATCGGTGAGGCCCAGTGTGTCGGAGCGCTCCAGCACGCCGCCCAGAGCGCCTGCCAGGGTGACTTCCAGCCCATCCAGGATCCAGGTGATCCCCAGGGCGACCACCACCAGCCAGTGCCACTGGCTCCAGGGCAACCGGTCAAGTCGCGCGGGAATGTTGCTTTCGATGATTGCCGCACCGGCATTTGCGTCCACGCCGGTAAAGATGGGTCATCGCCGCAGGGGGATGTATTGAATAAAACCGCTATGGCGCCAATCAAGAGCTGCTTTCCCTTTGGGCAAGGGCGGCATTGATCAGTGCCTTTCGAACCCTGGTTTGCGAACCAATTTATTGCAACTCTATTTTGCTCACCGCCATGTGGTCGCCGTTCACCGTTCCGGTCACGTTGACTTTCAGGTCTTTGTCCTTTTTCAGTTCGGCAATAAACTTTTTTGCCTGCTCGTTGCTGGCAGCGTCAAAACGAATGACCTTTTTGTCGTCGGTGAGGACACCGTAGCCGCTACTCGCGCAGTCCGGCATCTGCAGGCAATCTTTGGAATGCTTGGCTCCAAAGCCGGGTTTGTGCCCGTCTTCAGCGGCGCACGCCAGGTCAACCAGATAGCCTTTCACAGTGGTATCGGCGGCAAAAGCGGTCACCGCGATAGCGGCGAAAAACACCAGGATCAATTTCCTCATGAATCTCCCTCTGAGCATTTGTTGTGGCAACAGTATATTGATTGGTAACCGAGAAAAGGGTTACAAGTCGATCATTTTTTGCGTTGGTGACCCCAAATCGTTTGTTTGCGTTCTGAACGTTCTCTCCTCTGCCACACATTCGCTGCGTCGGCGCAAAAGCGATCTGGGAGGGAGGGCGCGCATCCGCAGACAAGACGTAAAAGGTCGAGCCAGTGTAAAATCATTGTTTGCGGATTGGGACACGAGGTCTTACGGCATGCGGTCCCTTTTTTCTACCACCGCATTCCGGCGGCATTTTAGGCCGCGGAAACCCAGACATCAGGAGAGTACTCAATCATGGCCAAGATCGCCAAGACGGCGGACCGCAAGAAAATCATGGACACCACCAAAAGCACTGACTGCCCCAAGTGCGGCAAGCCTACCCGCATTGTCAAGCGCGTAAAGGACCGGGAGCGCAACACAGCGGGTGGCATGTTTATCTCCTGCTCCGCCTGCGAATTTCACGAGAAACTCTAGTTTCCGTCGATGGTCCGCCGCTTAGATCCGCGGCGGACTTCCGCTTTTCTCCCGCACACCGAGCGATATTCCCCAAGAGACAGCTGACAGCCCCCACCCTTGCTGCATCAACGGAAAGCGGAGCCGGCGACTAGTGGGAGTTCTTCTTGCCTTTCTGTTGCTGTCCTGCCGGCTCTGTTGTGGGTGCGGTGGATGCAGGGAGCGGCAAGAGCTTGCTCAGGGCCGTTTTGGTTGCGTCGGGCAGTTTGTCGGCGTGGGCCAGCATCTGACTTACCTGCCACATCTGAGTAGGTGTGAGCATCTCATTGAACCCTGGCATGCCGGTCAGGCGGATCCCGTTTGCGACCTTCCAGTAGGTTGAGCCCACCGGATCGTCGGTGACCATATCATCTTTGCTCAGCAGCTGCGGGGGCAGCGGAAACATGCCCTTGGCGGCAAAGCTGGGTTTCTGGTCAGGGAAGCCATGGCAGAAAGCGCAGTTTTCAACATAGACATGCGCGCCCTGGGTCATGTTTGCTTCGTCCGCGGGCACGGGAGAATCTTTTGGCGCTTCTTTGGATATGCGCGCGCGCAAAGCCATATGCGCGATCTTGGCTTCCATGGGCAAAGGCGCTGACGCAGTGGCCACCGGCATCATGCCCATCTGGATGTAGAGATATCCGCCGATCACCGGTATGAGCAAACCAACAATGAGACCCAGGATAAATTTCTTCACGTTTTCTCCTCGTGATAATGAGTCGTGGGCTCGATGCGCGTTACAGCCCAATTGTCTTTTGGGGTTCTGGCAGACATCCGATGTCATGGTCTGCTCGACTCCCAACCGCTTCACAGTATCTTAATTGCCGCCCTCCACGCAAAACCAGTTCGCTCGGCTTGACATTGAACGTCATGTTTTGTTCCCGTGCATTCCCGGGAAATGCCGGCACGGGCGGCTGAGTGACTGCCCGGCTTCAGTATATTTCCCTTGTTTTATCTATCGGAGTCGAGGTAAAAGTAGCTACTCTGAAAACCTACTGAGGGTACTACCGGTGTATTTGCGCGCGCGCGTCCTTTTTTCTGCTGGTCTGTTTTTGCTGCTTCTGTTCGCAATTCCAGCTTCCTCCCAAACTCCTGATGTGTGGGATTCCCCTGCCTTCTCCGCCAGCCCTGATGCCCTGCGCAAGGCGGCCGCCTTGGTGAAAGCCGGCAAGGACGCGGATGTGACCGTTCTTCTCAGGGATGAGCACTATAGCTTTGACCGAGACGGGAGGGCCGTTGAAAGTTTTCACACGATTTTCCGGGTTGAGAATGAGGAAGGCGTAAGCAGTTGGGCCGAGATCAGCGCAGACTGGGAACCGTGGCACCAATCGCGGCCTGAGATCCGCGCGCGTGTGCTTGCTGTTGATGGCACTGTCCACACCCTCGATCTCAAGACCCTGAGCGACATGCCGGTCCATGAGAACGATCCGGATACTTATACGGACGAAAAGGCTTTTGGCGGACCGCTGCCCGCTGTTGCTGTTGGATCGATCGTGGAACAAGAGGTGATCGTCAGCGATACAAAGCCTTTCTTCGCAGCGGGCTCAACGGATCGAGTGCTGCTGAACAAATCCGTGCCGGTAAATAAGGCCCGCCTTGTAATAAGCCATTCTGACTCCTTGCCTTTCCACTATGTACTGAAACAGATGCCGGGAGCCAAGGTAAAAAAGGCCAGCCATGACGGGGTTGAAACCATTGAAATTGAAGATGGTCCCTACCCGGCACGCACAGATAAAGTTACTTACTTGCCGCCGGAATTACCGCGCGGGCCTGAAGTTGAATTCGCCACCGGCACCTCATGGCAGCAGGTTGCGGTGGAATATGCCCGGCTCTCCAATGAGAAGTTGCGTCTTCCTGACGTGCAGTCGTTGATAGCAAAGGTCGGTCCTGGCTCCACATCACGACAGGACTTGATTCGCCGCGTTGTGACAATCCTGCACAAGACCGTCCGCTACACCGGTGTTGAGTTTGGGGAATCCGCCATGGTACCGCAGTTTCCTGCGGAAACCATCAAACGCAAATACGGTGACTGCAAGGACAAAGCGGCATTGCTGGTAACCATGCTGCGTGCGCTTAACATTCGCGCCAATCTGGCTTTGCTCTCTTCCGGTCCGGGCCAGGACATCAATAGTGAAATGCCGGGCATGGGAATGTTCGATCACGCCATTGTGTACCTGCCTGCTGCAGGGTCCGAACCTGAGATGTGGATTGACGCGACGGCACGGTATTCCAGCGTTGGCGATCTCCCATCGATGGACTACGGCCGCTGGGCGCTGGTGGTTGATGAGCACACGACCGAGCTGAAGAAGATCCCTGAACTCACGGCGGAGCGGAACTTCCATCGCGAGCACCGCGACTTTGCCCTGGCCGAATTCGGCCAGGCTTCCATCAGGGAGAGGAATGAACAGATTGGCCCGCGCGAATCGGAATTCCGTTCGTTTTACAACGGCGACGCCAAAGAGGTCCGCGAGAGCAGCGAAAAGTACGTCAAGCAGGCTTACCTCGCAGATTCGCTGATTGGACTGGAGCACGGCGATCTTACCGACATCGAGAAGCCTTTTTCGCTGACTTTCATCACCAAGGGCAATCGAGGCATCACGGATTATGTCAACGCCGTGGTGGCTATCAGAGTGGAAGATTTGACGTATGACTATCCGGATTATTTCACCACCAGCCCGAGTGAGGAGAAGGACGCTGATAAAGAGAAAAATGGCGAGGAGAAACCCCAGCCCAGGACCGCTGACTGGCAGATCAATCCTTTCATCAACGAATGGGACTACAAGATAACAGCTCCGGCTGGATTCAAATTGCGCTCTTTGCCGCCGGGGAAGGATCAACCGGTGGGAAGCGGAAGGTTTACCCAGAAATACAGTTCTAATGCCGATGGCACGGTGGTGGAGGCGGTGATTCGCTTTGAAAGCACCAAGTCGCGCTTGACGGTGAAGGAGGCCGAGGAACTTCGTGACGAGGTAGTCAAATTCCGGAAGTCGGACCCAATCCTGATCACTTTCGATCAAGTCGGAAATTCGTTGATCACCGCCGGCAAGATCAGGGAAGGTCTTGCCGCCTATCAGCAGCTTGTCCAACTTCATCCTAAAGAAGCGCTGCATCGCATCCAACTGGCCCGGGCATTATTGGGTGCGGGACTGGGAGAGAAAGCCCGGAAGGTCGCTCTTGAGGCCACTGTTCTTGAGCCCAAATCAGCTCAGGCATACAGCACTCTGGCCTGGATACTGGAGCACGATCTTATTGGAAGACGGTTAAAAAAAGGCTTCGACTACGCGGGCGCGGTAGCCGCTTATCGCAAGGCCAAAGACCTCGATCCCAAGGACAAGGATATTCGCGTCAACCTGGCGATGTTGCTGGAGTACGCCCCGGATGGCAGCCGCTACTCGGCAAATGCGCATCTCAAGGACGCGGTCGCAGAGTTCAGGGACTTGAAGAAGCTGGATGAGGAGACTGGCCGTTCCTATGCTGATTTCGTTCTCTATGATCTGTGGTACGCAGGCGATTTCAAGTCCCTGGAAAGCGAGCTGAATTCGCTGCCCGCGACCGATACGACACGCGGGTTCGTGGCTGCCGTTGCCGCGGTTCGCCAGGGCTCTGATGCGGCGCTGAAGAGATCTCTGGAAATTACGACATCTGAAGAGTTGCGCAGGAAGGCGCTCACCAACGCCGGCTGGCTGTTGCTGCGCCTGCGCAAATATAGCGCAGCCGCTGACCTGCTGGCCGCGGGCGCACGAGGCGACAGCACGGAAACGCAGACCGCGGCCTTTGCAGCGACCCTGAGAAAAGCCCGGCCCAGGGAAGAACTAAAGATTGACAGCGCGGATCCCCGCAGCGCGGTGCAGAACTTTTTTGCGTCCATGTTCGATACCACCCAAAGCTTTGAGCGGGTGAACAAGAACTTAAGCCGTAATGCGCTTCGCTCGACCGACGTCAAAAAGGATGAGCAGACTTTTTCCCGCTCGATGTTCACAATCCGCAAGCAGTTGGAAAAGAGCGGGGTACCGATAGTAACCCTTGGTGATATTGTCCTGGCCAACTCCCGATATTCGGTAGAAGGCAACGATGCCCTGGGATACCGGATAGCGGTCGAGACCCCGGGTGTATCGTCGAAGGATGCGTACGTTGTTCGTGAAGACGGTGTCTACAAACTGCTTCATTACAATCTTGGGACGAACATGTCACCTGAGGACCTCGGCTGGCAGGCGCTGGATCTGCTGAATCAAGGCGATATTGCGGGCGCGCGCCAGTGGCTGGACTGGGCGCGGGAAAAAACACACATGGGCGGCGGTGACGATCCACTTGCGGGCCAGCCGTTCCCGTATTTCTGGAGCAAAGGCCAGCAAGGCGATGCGGAGGCTATTCGGACCGCGGCTTTGGTGCTGGTGCCTTCAAAGGAGCTCAAAGACGAAAATCTTAAAGCGCTGTTGCAAGCTCGCGACCGGGCCAAGACAGATGAGGAAAAAGGTCGTCTTGATCTGGTGGCGGCATCGGCCCTGGCCCAGCAGGAGCGCTGGCAGGAACTGGCTCCCATAGCCGATCGGCTGCTACATGCCTATCCGGATTCCCTGATCGCATTTCGCTTCGAAACCCAGGTCTTTGCCAATACCTTGCGTCTGGAAGACTGGGACAAACTCGTGCAGGACCGTATTGCCCGCCATCCCGACGAATTGGATTACACCCGCTCAGCCGCCGAACTTGCCAGATATCGTGGCGATTTCAAGCGATCCAGGAAACTCATCAAGGAGCTAATGGACCGATCCAGGGCGACACAAAGCGACCTCAATCTTTATGCCTGGGACGGGCTTTTTCTTCCGGAAGAAATCGGCCAGGACACCATTGAAGCCGCCGAACGGGCCAACCAGTTGAGCCAGAACGCCGACTTTAGCATCATGCACACTCTCGCATGTGTATATGCCCGAACGGGGAAAGCTGCGCAGGCGAGGGAATTGATCCTGAAAGCCATGGAGAATAACGTAGAAGAGCCGGATTCGGCGGTGTGGCTCGCGTATGGCGCCATCGCAGAAGATTACGGCGAGACGGAAGCGGCGCAGACGATTTACGCTCGCGTGGATAAATCTGGTCCTCAATCGCCTGTCTCCAATTATGTGCTTGCTCAAAAGCGGCTATTGGCACTCAAGATTGGCCCGGTCACCGCGGCCAAAAGTGCCGGTCAATAAAGCAGATCGTTTGCGCTGAGATACACAAACCCCCTGGGCGGAAGGAGTTCAACGTCCAGGGGGTTTTCTCACGAGGGGCAATGCTCAACCAATTGTCAAAATAATAATATCGCGTCACGATACAAAACTCAACTGATATTTTTGACCGGACTTTGCGCCCCCGCGCCGCCTCGTCTGGCAAGAGTCAAGACTGTAATGGACCCGCCCTGAGGCGATTCCGGACCAGAAATTGGCGGAGCCGTAGTAGAATCCGCCGCATGAGTTACGGCTACGTTCCCACGCCGCTCCCGCCTCCACCGGTCTCCCGTCCCAGTTGGTTTTCCCGCAACTGGAAGTGGTTTCTGCCTACAGTCATCATTGGGCCGCTACTGCTGGTAGCTCTGTTTATCGGCGGTATAGCCAGCATGGTCTTTGGCATGATCAAGTCGAGCGAGCCATATCAGCATGCCGTGGGGGTGGCGGCCAGCGACCCGCGGGTTGTCAGCCAACTGGGCGCGCCGATTACTCCAGGCTGGTTTCCCACGGGCAACATCAATGTTTCCAATAGCTCAGGAAACGCGGACCTGTCGATCCCGCTGAACGGAAGCCGCCAGCATGGAACGGTGCACGTGGTGGCACGGAAATCCGGCGGCGTGTGGCGGTATCAAAAACTGGACATGATCACCGACGGGCACGAAGTTGGAATAGACTTGCTGCCGACACCGTCGGGGCCTGTCGAGGAGAAGGAGGAATAGGTGCCGGACCAGTTTGCCAGTTACGAAGAGTTTTTTACCTTTTACCTGCATGAGCACAGTGACGCGCGCAATCGCGCGATGCATGCGGTGGGCACCACCCTGGGATTGGCCACGCTGATAGTTGCCTTTGCCGTTGGCCATCCGTGGTATGCAATGCTGTGGCCGGTGGTCTCATATGCATTTGCATGGACCGGGCATTTCCTGATTGAAGGCAACAAGCCGGCAACATTCGGCCATCCGTTCTGGTCTTTGATCAGCGACTTCAGAATGCTGGGGTTGATGATGACCGGCCGGCTGAATGCTCGCTTGCAGAAGGGCGCCAAGGCCCAGGCTCAATAGGCTTGATTGCGCTTGCCGTGCAAAAGACCGGGCGTGAGTCTGGCTCACGCCCCAAAGACTACCTTTACCAATAATCAGGCACGGTTATCTGCGGCTCTCCTGCGAGCCGGCGGCCTTGGTCTGAAAAGAGGCCTGCGCGGTTTGCGCCTGGGTGCCGGTGCCCTGCCCCTGGCCGGATTCTGCCCGGAAATAGTAGGTTGTGTTCGGCTTGAGGTTCTTGATACTCACCCGGTGAGTGAAGCCGCCCCAGGGCATTCCCGCGGTCTGATCCAGATTGGTGGGGTCGGTGCCATAGCGCAACGCCGTTCCCGAATTCACATTCGTGGACCACGCTATCTCAGCCGTGGTGTCGGTCACGTTTTCCACTACCGGACCATTGGTGATTTGTACGGCATTGGTTGCGCCCATGGGGGACATCGGCGGCATTTGCGACGGCAGCGGCATTTGCTGCAGAGAATGCGCAAGACCTGAAGCCACTGCGCCGGCGCCGGATGCGGCCTGTTGTACCGGTTGGCTATCCATCTGGGTTAACGGCATGGCTCCAAGCGTGAAGGCAAGAGCGAGCGAGGCTAAAAAAGTGGTCATGGGACTTCTCCCTCTTTCGCTGGGTTAGATGGTAAGCAGCGGAAAAGGGCTGTAACCGGCCCTTAGATAGAGAGCAGAAGATGGAGAGCAGAAAGCTCTTGTTGCCGGGCGGACGGGGGTAGTGGGACTATTGCTGTTGGTCGTTCTCACGCTTCTTTTTCCAGGCTTTATAGTCCTCCTGGGACATCTCGCTGATGCCGCCACCGCCCACGATGTAGACCCCTGGATGAACCAGGGTTTTCAGTTCACATTCGTGGTATTTCTCGTTCTTGCCGATCTCAGATGCCAACACGTCGAGTCGAAGGTCGTTCTTTTTCCATTTTCCCGGGTACGGCAGGTTGCGGGCAGTCCTGGTCAGGCCGAAGGTGCAGTCGTAACTGAAGTCAAAAGCATGAACGGTATCTCCATCCCACAGGTTTCCCCGGCCGGTGGCGCGGTACTCGTTGTAGCGGACGTTATGGGAAGACCAGTTTTGCTGGAGAATGTGTACCTTGAGCGGATAGTCCTGAGGGTTTTTGCCGGCAAATACCAGCGCCGGAAGCAGGAGTAATCCCGCGATGAATAGAGAGACCCTGATCATCATAGTATTTCCCTGAACTGAGTCATCGATTTGCAGCTTGAATGCCGCAGTATATCGTGAGCGCAAGCGGAGAACAATTTCTCTTTCGCTATCGGACGAATGCGTTTATTGCTGACTAACGCAGCACCCGGGGAACAAGAAAAACTACCAGGCCGACGCCCAAAGCCATCAGGCCCACCAGGATCCCTATCCAGAGAAACAGGATCTTGCGTTCATCTTCAGGCCGGGGCGTGGTGATCCCCACCATGTAATGAAAGAGCCGCATGACTTCAAGAAGATATTTCACTGAGTACCGGGTAGCCCAGGCGCAGGTGCGCTGTTCTATGGCTCAAAGCATAGCACCTTGAAATCGCAGGCAGAGTGGAAGATGCCGGGGCGACTCAGGATTTGCGCATAGGCGCACGCGTTAGGCAGAATATCGGGCACCAATAAAGC
>DASTPO010000449.1:0-9535 GCA_035762225.1 Candidatus Angelobacter sp. | reverse complement strand
ATCTGCGGCAAATGCGTAATGCACAGCACCTGGTTGGCCCGCGCCAGCGACTTCAGCTTCTTGCCCACGGCCTCCGCCGCCCGCCCGCCAATGCCGGTATCGATCTCGTCAAATACCAGCGTGCGCTGCCCGCCGGCTTTGCTCTTCTTGCCTGCTTCTATCGTGGCCTTGAGCGCCAGCATCACCCGTGAAAGCTCTCCGCCCGAGGCAATCTGCTCCACAGGCTTCAGCGGCTCGCCCGGGTTGGGCGAAATCAGATATGCCACCAGATCAAAGCCCGCGGCAGTCCAGTTCGCCGGCTCGTCCGATCCCGAGACCTCGATCTTGAACTGCGCTTTCATCGCCAGCTGGTTGATCTCTGCTTCCACCAGCTTCTGCAATTCCCGCGCCGCGCTGTAGCGCTTCTTTGAAACCGCCTGCGCCGCCGCGAGGTAGGCAGCGCCGGCGACCGCCAGCTCTTTCTTCAACTCGCGCACCACGTCTTCGCGGTTTTCCAGCTCGTTCAGCTTGCGCGCCACATCCTCTCCATAGGCGATCACCTGGTCCACGCTGCTGCCGTACTTGCGCTTCAAACGGTCCAGCAAAGCCAGCCGGTCTTCCACTTCAGCCAGCCGCTCGGGTGAAGCATCGATCCCATCGGCATAATCTCGCGCCGTGGCGCTCACGTCCTCAATCGCAGCCCGGGCTGACTCCAGAGCCGCAAGCGCTTCCAGGAATTTCGGATCAAATCGCGCCAGCTCTTCCAGTTGCTTGCGCGCCGTGGAGATATTCGTCAGCGCCGCCGCATCATCTTCATACAACGCCTGGTAGGCCGCCGTCGCTGCGCCAAAAAGCTTTTCTGAGTTGGCCAGAACGCGCTTCTCCGTCTCCAGCTTCTGGTCCTCTCCCGCTTGCAGCCTTGCTGCTTCGATCTCTTTTTTCTGGAAGCTCCACAAATCTGCCATGCGCAGGCGGTCCTGCTCATCGCGGTCCAGTTGCGCCAGACGCTCCCGCACCGCTGTCCACGCGGCATGCTTCACCGCGAGGTCGCCCAGATCATGCCCGGCATAGGCATCCAGCAGCCCCATGCGCGCGTTTTCGTCAAAAGCAAGGATCGTCTGGTTCTGCGCGTGGATGGAAGCCAGCGCCGGCGCCAGCGCGCGCAGCAGCGCAACCGTTGCGGGCTGGTTATTGACGAACACTCGTCCTTTGCCGCCCGCCGCAACCTCGCGCTTTACAATGATCTGCGCGCCTTCCGGCTCAATGCCATTTTCTTCCAGCACCCGCGCCACGGCCTTCTCGTCAGCCTCGAACACGCCGCTCACCACGGCCTTCTCCGCGCCATGCCGGATCATCTCCGTGGATGCCTTGTCACCCAGCAATAGCGAAAGAGCGTCAATCAGGATGGACTTGCCCGCGCCGGTCTCGCCCGTCAGCAGGTTCAAGCCCGGGGCAAACTCCACTGCCAGGCTGTCAATCACCGCATAATTTTCGACGCGCAACTCCAGCAGCACCGGCACAGACCTCAGAAGGAAATTGAGCGCAGTCTAACAGAGATTGGCGGCCGGGGTAACCGCTAAGTTGGCGGCTGGGCGGCGCGGCCTAGTGGAACGAGTCTAATGAGGAGCGGCCAGGCTGATGCTCGTCCCTTTGCCTGTGTTCACGGCCTTTTCATAAACACACGCCGCGGCCGCAACGTCCTGCAATGCCATGCCGGTCGAATCGAAGATTGTGATTTCCTCGGCGTTGGTCCGGCCCGGCTTTTTGCCGCAGACAATCTCTCCCAGCTCAGCGTGGATTCCGGCTGCTGTCGCTGTCCCGGCTGCAATCGCATGGTGCAGGTCGCCGATGGCCGCGCATTGAGGGCGCACATCCGCCACCACCTTGTTGCGCGGCGCCAGCAGCGCAGGATCAAGCTCCTGTTTGTCTTCGTTGTCCGCGCCCACCGCCGCGATGAACATTCCCGCCGGCACGTCCTCGGCGCGAATAAAGAACTTCCTGGCCGGCGTGCAACTGATGCACACATCGCTCGCCTGCAGGGCGTGCGCCAGGTCTTTGGTCGAACTCACCTGGATATTCATCTCCGCTCCCAACTCGGCGGCAAATTGTTCCGCTGCCTTCTCGCGAATGTCCCATGCAAAAACCTTTTCGATTGCACAAGCCTGCCGGACCGCCCGCAACTGCACCCGGCCCTGATTGCCGCAACCGCAGATCGTCGCCACGCGCGAATCCCTGCGGGCCAGATATTTTGCCGCTACCGCAGTAGCTGCGCCCGTCCTTAGCGTGGTGATCTCAATTGAATCCATCACCGCCAGCACCTGGCCGTTGTCGGCGTCGAACAGAAGGACCACGCCCTGGATCGTGGGCATGCCGCGTCCCATGTTCCCGGGAAAATTCGCGTTGGCCTTGGCGGCAAAATAATTCCGGCCCAGCGGCAGAATGCCGGCCTTGATGTGAAAGCCTCCGTCCCGCGCATGTACACCCAGCACGCCCGGCGGCGGCGCTTTCTCTTCTCCATGCAGGCGAAAAGCCCGTTCCACCGCCGATATGCAGTCGACAAGATTCAGGAGTTCCCTGACGTCATTGCCAGTAAGTAGCAGTGTCTCTGAATTGGCCATGAAAGCATCTCCGGTTGCCGAGGAGCAGATTGCCGCCCGAAATCCTCGCCATGGCCCTGGGTAAGAAATGGCGGAGAGAGTGGGATTCGAACCCACGTTAGAGTTTCCCCTAAACACGCTTTCCAAGCGTGCGCCTTCAGCCACTCGGCCATCTCTCCGGCACAGGTTGGGACTCACTCATTATACAGGCCGAAGCGATGCACACGGATGCGCGCAGATTCAATCGCCCAAAGGCGACTCCCCGTAGATTTAGAAATTGGAAATCAGGGTTTGAGAATTAGAAGCGTGGAAAGCTATAGGTCATCGGAAGTTGCAAGCCAACCGCTACGACCCAATACAGGGCCCAAGACCAGCGGCTTCTAGCAACTGGTCGCCAGGCTGCTGGCAAAGATCCGTTCAAAACAATACTCGTCGATCACCGCCGCAACTGCCTTCTTGCCTTTTTCGTCCAGTGAGCGCACCACGCGCCCGGTGCAATTTACCTGGACATCAGTATCTGTGCCCAGCACTGAGGCGGGCAGCACGATGCGAAAACGGATGACCGTGCCCACGTCCAGCGCGTTCATGGTGTGGAACAAAACGCCTCCCGCTGATATGTCCGCGGTTTCGGCAAAGTACTCATGCGCGTCCGCCGTGCGTACCGTGATGGGAAGTCTGAGGGGAAACCGGACTGAACTTCTGGTATCTGCCGGCCCCAGGCCCGCTACGGGAGTCTTCGCTTCGTTCACCCTGCACCTCTAGCTGTGAGGCTACACCGGTAATGAGTACGTCCCAAGATTACTTTGGTATTCGCTGTAAACCAAAGGACATGCGCTTGCGCCGATGGCCGAAAACCAGCTCAGAATTTGGTAACTTCAGTGAAGTTAAACCCTCGTATTTTCATGGCCGGGACCACCATATCAAAAGCTTCTTCTCCGCTGGCGCGCACGGCTTTCCCCATGGCTTCAACGTTGTTCAGCATCTCAATCAGGCTCTGATTGAAGCGGAAGTTCAGCAGCCCGTGTTTCACCTTCCCGCCTTCCACCAGGAATGTGCCGTCGCGCGTCATGCCGGTCAGGATCTTTTCGTAGGGATCAACCTCGCGGATGTACCACAGCCGCGTGATCAGAATTCCACGCTCGGTCCCGGCAATCATCTGCTCCACCGTCTGCTCGCCTCCGGGCGTTACAAACACGATATTGGTGGGCGCCTCGCCCATTTCGTTTGGCAGGGGAAAGCCGTGACCGGTGGCGTCAATCGCTCCAACATTGTCCTTGTGCTCAGACTTGCGCATCTTCTCCGCCGTACCCCGGGCATACACGATGTTGCGAATCACGCCCTTATCCACAAGGTTCACGCGGCGGCGGCGCACCCCTTCGCCGTCAAACGGCGCATTGGACTGCAAAGGATGCGCCACATCATCCACGATGGTGATGTTTTCGCCAAACAATTTTGTGCCAATCCGGTTGTTGAGAAACGATCGCTGGTCCAGGATTGCCAGCCCGCCGAAGTCCCAGAACATGAATCCCACCAGGTCCAGTACCGCCGCCGGCTCCAGGATCACCGTGTACTTGCCCGGCGGCAATTCCTGCGGGCCGCGCGAGTCGCGCGCCTTCTGCGCCGCAATCTCGGCCAACCGCACCGGATCCACATTCTTCACGTCGGGGGAATTTGCCTTCTGCCAGCCTGACGAACTGTCGGCCAGCATGGTGATGGAAACTTCCGCCGACGTTTGCTGGTGGTAAACGCTCAGTCTGTTGGAATTCACCACCGCTTCAGCGTTGCGCGCGACGGAAAAAATCCCCGCTGTCACCAGCTTGTTCTTCTTCGCCACGCCTACGATTTTGCCGACTCCCTCCGCCCTCTGCGCGGGAGCCAGCGCTGCGGTCTGCTCAAACCATCGCGACGGGGCTTCCCCGCCCTTGCCTTCGCCGGCCTTCGCCATTGGCAAAAGCTCGGGATCGGGCTCCTGCACCCGCGCCATGCTTTCCGCTGTCTGCACCGCCCGCTTCAGGCTCTCGTCATCAAAACGGTTCGTGGTGGCGCGCGCCGTTTTGCCGTCAAAAGCCACGCGGATTGACGCTACCTGGTTCCCTTCCGCCACATTCTGGTGGATGGTGTTGTTGGCGAAGCGTGTCAGCGCAAAATCCGTCGATGAGAAAATCACCTCGACCTCATCGACGGAAGACGACTTCTTCACCTTCTCGAAGATCTGTTCGGCTTGGGATTGAGTCAACATCTGAACTCCAGCAATTGGCGCAAACTCACTTGCTTCTCCGATCCGAGACGGCTTCTCTGCTTCGTGTCGCCAGCGTTCTTTCATTTCAAGCGTTTGTTTCCGAACAGAGCGACGATCAGCTGCAGGCTCGATGACTCGCGAACGTCGCACTTTCAGCCTTGCGATTTTGTTGTCGCAATTGCCATTTGCTAACGCTAATTCCCCTTGTACGCCGTTCCGATCTTCACATTCTTGAACCGCGCCGGCGACGCGCCATGCCCGGTTCCCATGGTCTGCATGGGCTGGCCCTTGCCGCAGTTGGGAGTGCCCCACAGCGTCCACTGGTCGCGCGAGCAGATCGCATCCATTGAGTTCCAGAATTCCGTGGTGATCCCCGAATAGGACGGATTCTTGAACATGCGGCCCAGCTTGCCGCCTTTGATCTCCCAGCCGATTTCGCAGCCAAACTGGAAGTTGTAGCGCTTGTCGTCAATCGACCAGGAACGGTTGGTCTGCATGTAAATGCCATCGTCGGTCCCGGCGATCAACTGATCGAATGTCAGCTGCCTGGCTCCGGGAAGAATGCTGATGTTGGTCATGCGCACCAGGGGAATGCGGTTCCAGCCCTCGGCGCGCATGGTCCCGTTGGAGCGGGTCTCGCCAATGGTGTGCGCCGTCTCGCGGGAAGAAATGTATCCGGTAAAAAGCCCATTGGTAATGATTGGCGTGCATTGCGCCAGAACCCCTTCATCGTCATAGGCAAACGTGCCCAGCCCCGGACCGTGCTGCTCGGTGGCGTCAGCCACCACGTTCACAATGTCGCTGCCGTAACGCAGCTTGCGCAATTTATCCAGCGTCAGAAATGATGTTCCGGCAAAATTCGCCTCGTAGCCCAGCACGCGGTCCAGTTCGATCGGATGCCCAATCGATTCATGGATCTGCAACCCCAGCTGCGATGAATCCAGCACCAGGTTCATCCGTCCTTCAGGACACCGCTCCGCCTTATGCAATGCCACCGCCTCTTCTCCGATGCGGCGCGCGTTCTCCAGCAGCTTCAGTTCATCAATCAGCTCATATCCTTTGTTCTGATGCTGTCCGCCAAAGGAATTCGGATAAGACCGCTTCATGATCTCCGTCCCCTGGAAGGCCAGCGCGCAGAAGCCCGCGCCCGTGATCACGCGTGTCTGGTGGATGTCCGAGCCGGTGGTGTTATAGAACCATTGCTCGTAGCGGCCAAGCTGCATGCTGCTCTCCGCCAGGGTTACTCCCTTTACCTTCAGCAACTCGGCATCAATCCGGGTCAGCAGATCAAGGTTCTGCTCCACCGAAGTTGTAAAAGGATCGATCTTGTACGGCGACGACCACTCGATCTTCACTGCCGGCTCCGCCGCCAGCCGCACCGGCTCTTCTTTCACGCTGGCCGACGCCCTGGCTATCTCCACCGCCGCGGCCGCAGTTTTCTCCACCGCCTCACGGGTCAGATCGTCGGTAGAGGCAAAGCCCCACGCGTCATTCACCAGCACGCGAACGCCGATTCCCAGGGTCTCCGAACTGCCTGCGTGGCCAATTTTGCCGTTCTTGGTGGCCAGCGCGCGCTGCCGATGGTCCACTATGCGAACGTCGGCGTAGCCCGCGCCACGCTGCGTCACCGTATTCAACGCCCAGTCAGCAATCTGTTTCATGCTCATAACAATCTTCGATGATAAATGATTTTGCCTGTCCGGGAGCAGCAGCTACACTTGGCGTTGTCATGTCGCGCAAGCCCGCGCCCATCAAGATCATCAACCTCGAAGAAGGCATGCCCAAGGTGGAAGAAGCCCGACTGCGCATGCACCATGAGCTTCATGCGGCAAAAAACCAGGGATATGCCGCGGTAAAGCTGATTCACGGTTATGGCTCCAGCGGAGTGGGTGGCGCGCTGCGCCTGGAGTTGCAAAAGGAGCTGCGGCGGCGGGCCCGGGCCGGCAGCGTGCGCGCATTCATCGCTGGAGAAAACTGGCGCGTCTCCGACGAGACTGCGTGGCCCCTGTTGCAACGCTATCCGGAGTGGAAACAGGATTCTGACCTGGGCAGGAACAATCGCGGCATCAGCGTCGTCCTGCTCTGAATCTTATTGGAAGGCTAGATGGGCGAGGCCGGCTTTGCGCCATGCACGCAAAACCGGCCCGTCTCAACCGTTAACCGTTCTCCCGTTCAACTACCGCTTCCTCGGGCGGCAAGAAGCCCCGGGATCTTTTACGGACGCTTTGCGCCTGGAGCGGCCGGTAAATGCAGGCTGGATCTTCGTCAAACGAATCTGCGTTCATGGCGAAGGATCGCGCGCGTGATCCGCCGCAAACTCCGTTGAATGCGCATATGCCGCATTTGCCTGTCAGTTGGTTGGTGTCGCGCAGGTCTTTCAGTATCTGCGCGCCCCGGTAGATATCCTTGAGATTCTGCACGCGCACATTTCCCGCCACAATCGGCAGTGACTCGCAGGGATAAACCTCGCCTGTGTGCGAGATGAACACCGTGCCGCGGTCCTCATTCACGGGAAGAATTCCCGGGATTCCCTCCTCAAAATGCGCCGGCTCCATCGGTCCGTTGGCTCGCGCCTCCGCCTGCTTCTGCAGAATGTACCTGCGGTAGTGCGGCGCTTCGGTGGTCCTGATCTTGAACGGCACTTCCTGCGCCAGCTTGTAAAGCCGCTCAAACACATCCTCAAACTCGCGTGCTGAAGGCAATTCCTCGATCTGGGACATTTGACCGGGGACGGGAAAAGTCACGTTCCACTGGAGAATCCGGAAGGGCCGCAACATGGCGGCCATGTTCTCCAGGTCGTGCAGGTTGCGCTCGCTGAGATGGGTGGTGACCTGAAAAGGCAGCCTGCAATCATCCGCCCACTGGGTGGCGTCAAGGATCCGGTCAAACGATCCATGAATCCCGCAGATGAGATCGTGCAGATAAGCCGTGGATCCGTCCAATGGAAACACGATGCGGGAAAGGCCGGCTTCTTTTAGGCGGGCAATGGCTTCCCGCGTCAGGAGTGGCGTCGCCCGGAGAGACATGATCGGACGCATCCCCAACAGGCATGCATAACGGACCAGGTGATAGATGTCTTCCCGTTTTAAAGGGTCGGCCCCGGTCAGCATGAAGATATGGGGCTGCAACTCTGCCACCTCGCGCAGCAACTCTTCCGCTTCTTGTGTGCTCAATTCCAGCGGGTCAACTTCCGGCTGGACCCAGTCATATTCCCGGCACGCGATATCGCAGGCCTGCGTTGTTTCCCAGATGGCGGTCCAGGGGGAGTTGTTTAAGTCAAACTGATTTTTCATTGATCGCCTCTTCGTCCTGACTAACGAGGGCAATCCTAGGATTCATTCCAAAAACGGAATGTGACGGCCATCACATCGGCTCGCGAAAAGCCCGGACTTAAACCCATCTAACATGTTTACAATGAACACGATGCGGGCTCGAATGTAAATCGATTAGCACTTCGTCACAAACCCCATTTTGGCATGTTTTTTATTAAGGACTCTAATATTAGGAATGGCGCCATTCCCAGCCCGCGAGAGCTGTTCTGCATCAAAGAACCAATGCGACAGCAGTTCTGAATGCGCAATTGGAAATAGAAGAAGAGGAACCATGCGAAAGTCCATTCTGGGACTCTTGACCTGTTTATTGCTGGTTTGCGGCCCTTACCAGGCCTGCCACGCCTATTCCGTGCTGACCCATGAAGAGATTGTCGATCTGCTCTGGGCCAAGCAGATCAGGCCGCTCCTGCTGGAAAAATATCCCGGAACCAGCGATGAAGATCTGCGCAAGGCGCACGCTTTTGCCTATGGCGGTTGCCTCATTCAGGACATGGGCTATTATCCGTTCGGCAACACGCTGTTCAGTGATCTGGTCCACTACGTCCGCAGCGGCGACTTTGTGGAAAATCTTCTGAGTGAAGCCAGTGACGTCAATGAATACGCCTTCGCCCTGGGAGCGTTAACGCATTATGCGGCCGATACTGTCGGCCACCCGGTGGTGAATGCCTCGGTGGCGCGCGAGTTCCCGAAGCTCAAGGCCAAGTTCGGCCCTTCGGTGACCTACGCGCAGGACAAAAAAGCCCACATCCGCACCGAATTCGGCTTTGACGTGGTCCAGATCGCCAAGCAGCGTTACAGCTCTGACACCTATCACGACTTCATCGGCTTTGAAGTCGCCAAGCCGGTGCTGGAACGCGCCTTCCTCAAGACTTATGGCGTCAAACTGGAAGATATTTTTGGCAACGTCGACCTGTCGATCGGGAGCTTCCGCTGGGCCGTGAGCCGCGTGATTCCGGAGATGACCCGTGTTGCCCTGCTGACCAAAAAAGACCAGATGGTCAAGGAAGATCCAAGTTTTGCCAAGAAGAAATTTCTCGACAACCTGAAACGCACGGCTTACGAAAAGGAATTTGGCAAAAATTATCGCAGGCCGGGATTTGGCGCGCGGCTGCTGGCCATCATTTTCAAAATTATTCCCAAAGTCGGCCCCTTCAAAGCCATCGCTTTCAAGATGCCTTACCCCGATACCGAGACTCTCTATCTCAAGAGCGTCAATGACACCGTGGATCGCTACACCCAGTACCTGAGCGATCTCAAGACCAACCAGCTCGCGCTGGAGAACAAGGACTTCGATACCGGAAAGCCCACCCAGCCCGGCGAATATCCCTTGACCGACGCAGCCTACGCTTCGCTGCTGGATAAGCTGGCCAAAGCCAAGTTCACGGGCA
>DASTPO010000448.1:0-6964 GCA_035762225.1 Candidatus Angelobacter sp. | reverse complement strand
TATTGCCCCTGTGTGCCTGGCGCTGCAGTTGGCGTGCCCCGCATGAGCATCAGTTCGTAGATACGCGAAACAGAGGCGCCGAGGAAGCGGAAGCGATACTTGCGCCTATAGACATTGAGCACCGGGAAAGCTGTTCCGTTGACAGTGAAGATGTCGCCCACGAAGCCATGATTCGGGAAATGACGGAAGTACGTCTTGCCCCACCACTCCGGATGAACTTCTCCAAAGCCGTTATGGAAGTCCTGGTGTTGCGTGACGCCATCTTCGAGGCAGCAATCGTACAGAGCCATCGGGATGTCGTAATCCACATTGAAGGTCTGTCCTGTGGGATCGGCAGGGTCAATCCGCTTGCGTCCTGGAAGCCCCAGGCCGCTTTTGGCAGTTTCGTCACCCGGATCCAGGATTGGGTCGTAAATCGGATACAGGCCAACCATGCCTTTGTAAACGTTGGCTCCCGTGTGGTGCATGCGATGGTCGTGGAACCACAGGAACGATTGCTTCTCTGCATCGTCATTGCCAGCGGCGTAGTTGAGATAGAGATTGTCAACCCACTGAGTGGGCTGGTATCCGCCCTTGTTGTCGGTCATGTGATGGGGCTGCCCATCGCTCTCCGGCGCGGTGTGGCCGTTGTGCAGGTGGGTGAGAAATGCCCAGTCAGGCGCACCGAAGTCCTGGCGATCGAGGCAGAGAGGATTGAGGTCCAGATCATTCTCAAAGCGCACCAGGTTCGGGCGCCCGTACATGGAATTGATTCTGGGACCCGGGAAAGTGCCGTTGAATCCGTAGATCGTGCTCTTAGGCAGCGCCTGCGGCCCGGCAACTCCCGTGGGGGGTATTACAGGCTGGCCGCCGCTGGTGATGGGCTGAACCAGCGAAGAAGTAAACGAATGCTGCCCCGCCTGCACTCTGATGTGGTAGAGGAGTGGGTCGGGCAGTGGGAAGCCGGGCACTCTGATGCCCTTGGTGGTTCCCGATACTCCGCTTCCGTCGGTCCAAAGCTGGTGCGTGCCCGCATCCGGAACTGCAGGGCCCGGTACTCCAGCCGTGCGAGGCCGGGCGCCCATGGCGTCCTGGCGGCCCGCAAGGGGACTTGGCGGAAGCACACGGTTGTTGCCGAACGCTGACGAACGCACCATCCATGCGTCGGGTGAGTTCGGCGTCAATGTGCCGTCCGGCTGGCGATACCCGGGAAGCATGGACGTCGGAACCGGCAGCGGATCAGTGAATGGGCTCAAGATAAATGGGCTGGTTGGGAAGACCTCAATCGCTGTGAGGCCGGTAACAATGTCAATGTCTTTCGGCGTCTGGTCCACGAAACCTGAGCAGCTTTGAGCCCAGGCGCTGCCTCCAGGTATCGCCGCCGCCGCACCGCACATCAGGCTAAGCTTGATGAGTTCTCGCCGGCTCAGTTTGTTTATGTCTTGCTTATTCATATTGCCCCCTACTACATCTCCTGTAAAAATTGTCAGTTTGTACTGCTAACAACAAGTCCGTCGACCGTCTTTCCTTCTTCCTTACAAAGCAAATGGATTCAGGCTCAAGAAACGCTGAAGGGGCGTTAGAGAGCCCGCGGCGCCGACTGCCGGAATTTCAATCGTGTTGTCGGTGCCGATGGGGTTATCTCCGTTGGGAACAAACAACTGCGGGTGATCGAAGGGCGCCTGCTGCAGGCGCACACGGTCATCTGTGAGCGAGAGCAGGAAGGCGACCAGGCTCTTCTGTTTAGCCGCATCCAGCTGCAACGGCACAATGGCCGGAGCCTTCGTAGCATTGGTTGTGCGATCGAAGTCTCCGCCGTTATCGTAGAAATCCACCACCTGCGCCAGAGTTGACTTGCCTCCGTTGTGGAAGTAGGGACCGGTAAATTCCACGTCGCGCAGGCCGGGGACTTTGAAGGTGCCGCCGACATCCGAAGCTTCCCCGGACAGCAGCGGCCCCGAGAGAAGCGGGAACCCTAAAGGGTTCAGCAATATGTTTGGGAACGTTGCGTTTCCAGCGCCAGGACAACCAAGTGAATTGCCCGGAACCTTGACAACGCCCGGCGCAGTTGTCTGAAACAGCTGCGTCCACGAGAGCGGGGTGCCGAAAGGATCAAGGCCACCCAAACCGATATCGTCTGCGGTCGGACGAACACCGAGGTTGTACCAGCCAGCGTCGTAGGTCGCTATGGGCAGCGGGATCGCCGGCGAAATTGGCGTCGAGATGCCGTTGGGATAAGGAATGATCTCGCTAATGACGTTCACCGCGTACGTGTTTGGGTCAAAGGTGATCGCATCGGTACCGAGAGGCACAGGCGTCAGTGGTCCCGGCGGAGTCCAATCCGCTTTGAGGAACATTCGTTCCATGCGGAGATCGAATCCAGCCGCCTTCAAGGCAGCATCAGCCGCTTCCACGCCGGGGCCGGTCAGATTTCTCACAGATGCGCTGGTGGTTTCGGACCCCACATGGCAACCCATGCAGCCCGCTCCGAAGCCAGACGGAATCGGATAGGACGGCGGCGGAGCCACCGGCCTCTCAAACAGACCAAGACCGTTCAGAATGTCAGCGCGCGTCACGCTGATGCCGTCTGCGGCAAGACGATTCACGGCCGCGTCCAGGAGCGCAGGATTATCTGAGACCAGCGCGGGCATGCCGGTGAAAGGATCGACGATGCCTGCGTTGAAAACCCTGGTGCCCAGATACTGGTCCATGGGACTCGAATCGGCGACCAACGTTGCTTCGTAGAGCATTACGGAAATACCCCAGAACAGGGCAAAGTTGGCTTCCATCATGGAATACGACTTGCCATTGACCGTGACGCCCTTCTTGGAGTTCCACCACTTCGATTGAAACGCTTTCTGGATGAGCGCCGTGTAATTGGTAGTCAGACCTTTGCCCGTGCTCACGTCGGCCAGGCTCCCCAGCACGCTATCCGTTGGATCAACTTTCTGCTGGGCCAGCGGTTTAGTGAGAAGCAACTTGTGGCCGAGGTCAGGGAAGGTGCGCCCCACGGCCGACATCTCAACGCTGCTGAGCGGCGGCCCCACCGCCTGCGATGCAAGACTCGCGTTCTGAATGTGGATGTCAATCAGGATCGGGCTTCCAGTACTGCCCAGCACCCACACACGAGCGGAAGCGTCTCTGTTGCCGAAAGGATTGTTCCCGTTGAATTCCGCCTGGGCGCGGCCGTTCCAAAAATTGCGATGGTTGAAGACTGCATTGATCGCGGACGGCGTGTTTTTGCCGGTGACCTGCCGGACATTCACGCCGCCCACGCTAAAAATTGGGTCGGCGAGGGACGATGTTTGCTCACCCCCCGATTTGCTGAAGCCCAGAAACTGGCTCATTCGGACGCCTTGCGAGCCAATGATGTTGTCAACATCCTTGGCGGGAAGACTGGTGAGCGGGAAATCAATTGACGCCAGCGTATAGTTCGGTCCGTAGCCAAAACCGTCCCATCCGCCGTTCGCACCAGGATTCATCTGGTTGGTGCCTCGACCGTCAATGCCTGCCTTGAAATGGCAGGTAGCGCAGGCGGTCTTGCTGTCGCTGCCGGCTTGCATCTCCCAGAACAGCGCTTTGCCGAGTTGAATAGACGCAGGTTGATTGGCGATGAAATCCGCCAGATCTGCTCGCACCACTCCTGTCGGACCGTTCGGAATAACAGGATTCGGGACTGTCTTCAACGACTGCATGAGTGTTGCAGGTAGGATTGGGGCGACGGGCGCCACGCCGACCGGCGTAAAGCCCTGGGTGCAACGATACGTTTGCACCTGCGCCACGGAAATGGCGCATAGCGCGGTGATCATCAGGAGTGGCGCAGATGTCTTGCGTGAAGCTGAGTTTCGCGCCTGCTTTAACCAGCGCAGCAGGGGGAATCGGAGGTTCGGGAGTCCCGAAGATTGGCGGCGTTGCATATACAGCCTCCTCCGCCACCGTGGTTGTCGAATAAGGAAGCTGTCAGAAGCAGCGCACTTACTCGCCACCCGGATGTGGCGCAACGTGAAAGTAGCCTGATCCAGGCACGCACACCATCCCGAGATTCCGGGAGTTTTGCTGGGATTAGCCATGACCACTTGGCCCTGGACCACCGTGTCCAAAAGCGCAAAAAAGAGCGGCCGAAGAGCGGTTACTCTTCGGCCGCCGTCGCACAGCACGGTTACTAGCGGATCTTAGTCAGGGCAAAGAATCCGCTGTCTCCCGGGACGTTCTGGATGTTGGATTTCACATCCAGCGGTTTCAAGGAGCACGGAGTTGCAAATGCTCCCGGAGCCGGGTTGCAAGCCGGAGCCGGCGCGCCGCTGATCGTGAGCGAGTAAACGCCACCTCCGATATTGGTAAACACGTTGCCCACCCCGCCTGCGGCGGGATCGGGGTTATACGTTGTGCCTGTGGTTGTCAGATAAGGCTGCAAGCTCAGGGTCACGTTCGGGTTCGCATCAGAGACGGTGATGATCAGCCGCTTCTGATTGGCACGATACTCGGCAGAAGTCGGAATGATTGCATCAGGCGTCGGATTGACGGTGACTGTGGTTGTTGTCGCCCCAGAAATCAAACCGGCATTGTTGGTGGCAGTGATACTCACGGTTGCGACAGTCGGAATTAGTTGCGTCACGGGTAATGTGGGAGCCAGGAACGTGATGGTGGCTCCGGTTCCCGGAGGATTGGGTCCCTGGGTGACGGTGAAGACACTCAGCGTGCCCGCCGGAGTCTGCGTCGCGCTGAAGACCAGCGGTAACAACTGCGGGTTGTTGGGATCCGATCCCGTAACATTCAAGGTGCCGGCTGCTCCAGAGAAGAGCGACAAGGGCGCCACTGGATTGACAATCGGCGGATTTGGCGCGGCGTTCACAGTTACCGTCGTTGTCGCGGTGCTGCTTCCGGCGCATGAGGTTGCCGTAAAGGTCAGCGTCTGCCCACCGGTGGTGAGCGGTGCCGTGTACAACGGGTTAGGGAGCGTCGCATCGTTGAAAGTGCCGCCGGTTGCGGTCCACAGGAATGCTGTTATTGGATCAGGAGCCGTGGCGCTGCCACTCAGCGTAATCTTGCCTCCCGCAGCCACCGTGTATGGGCCTGTGGTGCTGACAGTGGGAAGCACGGTGCATGCAGGCGGCGGTGGCGGACCAGGCGCAACGTTGCTCGGCCACGGATCCAGCATGCCGGCCACCGTGCCCGCAGCTGAAATGTAGCCGCCGCGAGCGAGGAAGTCGATACTGTTGAAGTTGTTCTCCGGTATGGGAGCCATCCCAGGCAGCTGTTCGGGAAATGCGTAGGTCGATATGGGAGCATGGTACTGGCCATAGACGATCCCATTAGCCGATGTTGGCGATGCTGGGGTAATCGGCGCGGTGAAGGCGGGCGCTTTGGTTCCGTCCTGCGACGCTCCGATCACTGCACGCGCCTCGCGCGGAGGAGGCAGAAATGTGTTGCTCTGGTTCATCACACAATCTTTGTCTGGTTTCGCAGGAACCGTGCCGAAGGCCAGGCATGGCGGACGAAAGCGCCAGCGGCCTTTGGATGCGCCCGTCGGGGGCCCAGGGTCAACACCAATCACGCCAAGGTAGCGGTCCGTGGTCGCGCCTGTGACGGGTGTGAAATCAACGCCATAAAGCTTGATCAGGCGCTGAGACGGAAACGTGTTGGTCGTGGAGCCGGGGTTCGTGCCTGCGTCCACGTCGCTGGTGAAGCCCTCGAACCTTGTGCGCACCGCAACTTCGTTGGCGCCGATCACAGTCAGTCCACCGGTCCCCATGATGGAAACGCCGATTGAAACATAAGCTGGGTCCGTTCCTCCGACTGTGTAGATAGCCACGTTGTTGATGATGGTATGGGCTGCGATGTAAGTGTTAGCAGCTCCTGGCCATGGTCCCGCGGTAGGAGTTGCGGGAGCGGAATCCTGAACCAGCGTTCCCAAAAATGTGACATAGTCTCCCACCATGAATGGCGCCTGAGTCCGCGGATCCATCGGTCCTCCCAGGCCAACCGCGCCCGGGTTTGCCATCGTATAGCTGGTGCAGGGCGCGCCCGCTGTGGCTGGAGCCGCGCATGCAACCGGTCCGCCGACCAGCGGCCGCTGTGTCAGAGGGCAAAGCGGATCCACGGCGACATTCGGATCAACTCGGGGAACACACATCGGAAATCCAGTAATCGACGAGATCGTCGGATTGTCCTGGTCTACTGTGAATCGCACATCGGGGCTGAATGCGAACCCGTAGCGGCCGGTGCCCGTCGCTCCTACGGCGGGATCGTTGATTCGAATACGGGCGCCGGCGCCGCAGGTACCGATCGGACCTCCCACAAAAATCTCTGGCGCGGCCGGATTGGCATAACTGATGCAGTTGATGAAGCCCTGTCCTGAATTCAGAGCGTGCTGCGAAATCCATACGAGGCCGGCAATGTACGTATTACCCACGCGATTACCCACCACATGGGCTTCATAAGTTGTCAAGGGCGCGGGAACGTCGGACAGCGCCATGCCGGTGGCGACACCTGTATAGGGCGCTGGCGCAAAGGTAAAGAGTTCCTGCCAGGTCAGCGCGGTCGCTGGCAGAATCACGATGGTGTTGGAAGGAACCGTGATGAGGTGCCCGTTCACGGTAATAAAGCCGCCTTGCCTGGCGCCGACTCCGCTACCGCTGCCCGCTCCACCCAGCGTCGCCGCCTGGATGAAACCGGTGATGTCAAATTCCGATGATGGTGGGACCGGCAACTGCGCTCCGGCAAATGGAACCAGCAGGAATACCATCAAAAAGGTAATGAGGACATTTTTTGCCGAGGTTGCCGGCCGCTCAAATGCACTCGCGACGCGGGTCTTTTCGTTTTGCAGGGTTTTTGTTTTTGTCATGAGAGTCTCTCCGTCATGCCGCCAATTCGCCGATCCTTTTTTGAGGCCATAGATCAGCAGCCCGGAACCTGTCGGGATCTGCTTGCTGTGCGACGATCGAAAAGCGGCAAAATTCACACAGCGAGTGTGAAACAGAGACTC
>DASTPO010000447.1:0-13871 GCA_035762225.1 Candidatus Angelobacter sp. | reverse complement strand
GCCGAGGATGACCAATGGCTGCCGAGCGTTTTCAGGGCCGACCGGGCGCTTTATGATCTGCGAAACTATCGCCGCAAGGCGATCAACAAGGGCGGCTCGCCGGGACGTGGGCGCGAGCGCTTGACGATCAGCAAGTAGCGTCGCAGGTGGAACTCCATCGTTATGATCCAACGATTCTTCGACGATGCTCTCGCTCAGAAGGTCAAGCTCTCCGGAGAGATACAGATCGCGTGTAGCCGCGCGACGCACCTTGCCGCTGGATGTTTTCAGGATCTTGCCACGACGAACAAAAATGACCGAGTGCGCATGCAGCAGGTGTTGCTCGTAAGTGGTTTGCCGGATTTGTTGCGCCAGTTGGCGGAGGTTCTTGCGATCGCGTGGGTTAACTTCAACCACAATTGCCACGCGTTCGATTTCCGCCTCGGTAAAACCGAAGACTGCGAGGGCCAGTGACCGAGGCTGGCCTGTCAGCTGATAAACGGCCTCCTCCAGATCCTCGGCGTAATAGTTCACGCCGCGGACGATGATCATTCCCTTAAGACGGCCGGTGATCAACAATTCACCATCGCTCAAGATTCCGATGTCGCCGGTGCGCAGAAAGAGCTTGCCCGGATGGCTGTGGAGAGTCGCCGCGAATTTTTCGCTCGTCTCATCGGGACGGTTCCAGTATCCGCTGCTAACGCTGGGGCCGCTCACCCATATTTCTCCCGAAGTGCCGGCAGGACACTCAACCCCCGTTTCCGGATTGACGATTGCCACGACGGTGTCGGCTATTACCCGGCCACAGCTGATCGCGGACTGCGTGCCGCTGGAATGAGAGAGAACATGAACACCTTCGTCCCGAACTCCGCCAGATACCTTGAGCGTGGCTTCAGCCAGGCCATAAGCCGGATAGAACGCGCTTTTTCGAAATCCGCTCGGTGCAAAGGCCGCGGCAAAGCGTTCCAGCGTTCGCTCACGCACGGGTTCGGCGCCGTTAAATGCGACCGCCCAGTTAGAAAGATCCAACGCTGCGCGTTCTTCAGCCGAGATTTGATCTACGCAAAGGTCGTAGGCGAAGTTGGGCGCGCCGCTGTGGGTTGCACGAAATGCCGAGATCGCCTGCAACCATCTAACTGGACGCTGCACGAAAGAAACAGGCGCCATCACGAATGCGGGAAAGCCGTTGTATACGGGCTGCAACATTCCGTACACCAATCCCATATCGTGATAAAAGGGAAGCCAGGTCACCGATCTGCTATCGGCGTCATGCCTGAAGCCAGCGTCAATTCCGGCTAGATTATGAAGCACGTTGGCGTGACTTACTTTGACGCCTTTGGGATCGGCGGTTGAGCCGGACGTATATTGCAAGTACGCCAACGAGCCTGCGCTGATCTGTGGTAACACCCAACCGGCTTCTGCGCCGTCAAAATCACTGATGGAAAGGCGCACCGGGGCATTGGGTTGGGCCGCGGCTTGATCGATCCGATCGGCTTTGGAAACGAAGGCAAACTTGGGTTCGCAATCGAGAAGTATTCTCTCCAGCCTCCCGGCGTCGCGTGTCGCGCCTGGGGGCGCGGCGGGTACGGCAATTACACCCGCATACAGGCAGCCAAAAAAAGCTTTGATGTAATCCAATCCCTGCGGAAGCAGGATCAAGCACCGCTCGCCCTCGGCGCGATGCGAGCTGAGGCCCGCCGCGATTGCACGCGCCGCGCGGTCGAGTTCACTAAACGTAAGAGATTCCAGCGGGTTCCTGCCATCAGCAAGAAAGCTAAAGCCCGTAGATTCGGCGCACGTGTGGGCCCGAGACCGCAGCATTTCGACGAGAGTTAAATGGGTTGCCATGGATTTCATCTACGATTCGATCAAGAACTTGGAAAGCCGGAAAACACTGAATGTTCTAGTGGGCAGCCGGTTTATCGCTGGCGCGCTCATCGGGATCGAAGGCGCTGGTTACAAGTGTGGTCTCGTTATACGGACGAATCGCGGCGGACCTAGTCATTTCTGCCGTTCGGGAAGGAATGTCGCCGGCGGGGAGCGGCAGCCCCGCGGATATGTCAGCCGCGCGGAGTTTTAACTTCTGGTTCGCGGGCAAATCAAGATGAACCCGGAAGCCCTCCGCCGGAAGGTTCTGGAACAGCAAGGCCTGGAATATACCCGCGCTGAAATGATTGACGTTCTCATCGGGCGTAGCAAGCGTGATTTGGTTCAAGTCAAGCGGGGACGCCGAATAGAGGATAGCGGTCTCAGCTCCGCGTTGCGATTTGATTTCTAAATCCAACGACCGTGTGCCGCCTTCAATTCGGTCTGAGATGATACGGACTTGTGGAGCAGGCAGGTCAAAGATTCTCGCGGCGGCGTACTGAAACGGAATGTTTGGGATAAACGACACTTCCGGCAGCGGTCCGGTGGTGCTGCTATCTCCCAGAAACCTCTCCGTCCACGGATCGATGCCTTGTTCCTGGTTGGCCCAGTACGCGCGCTTTTCAGTGGTATCCAGAGCATAAAAAATTGTGTTCTGTTTAGGGTGGTAGTGATCAAAATGAGCCGCGCGCTCACCGGCATAGATCAAAAGCGCCCCAAAGAGCGCCAAGGCAACTGGAAGGGCGTATTTTGTTGGCCGCAAAATCACATTCAGCGCGGGAAGGCTTGTTGCCACCAGCGCCGCAACAGCCGCAACGCAGAAACCGAAGCCGATAATTCCGAAAATGTGAGCCATGGTCGCGATGCATGCAGTCAGCGCGTAAACGCTGATTGCTCCCAATCCCGCGAGCGCGAGCGATTGAGGTAATGAGAGGGTGGGCGCGCTTCGATGTTGTCCCGTTGCTGTGTGAAGAGGCATTCCCCAGGCTGCGAGCAAACCACAGGCCGCCAAGGCAGAGGCCACCGGGATCGCCAGATTCATCGCCAGCGCTGGAACGGAATGGTTGAGTGCAACCAAGCCAGCAACGCAGGGCAGCAGAGCACCTGTGAATAACGATAGGCCTCCCAGATGTCTCAACAACCAGCCAAAGACGCCGGTTGAAAACGCAAGGCCTAGAAGCAAGAAACCGACCAGATAGTAAAGCCCGTTGTAAGGATTTGCTCCGTGCATGAAGGAGTGATATTCGGGGTGGACGCCGGTGACTGTCTGCCAGATTGTGAGGCCGGCGATAAAGGATCCGGCCACGCTAATCACAGCGAAAGCTGCGCCGGCGCAGTAGCTGCCAAAGGTGATCATCTTACGGCGAAATAGCGTGACAACCAAGCCAAGATAGGCCACGGCTAAACAGCCAGCCAGGTATGCCGTCACTCCACGCGGCATGTTAACCAGCAGGCCATTGGGAAGCTGGAAGAAGAGGCGTTCGGAGCTTATCTCGGGACGAAGGGAAGAATTTCCAAACGCACGCGCCAGGCGAAGTGCCTGCGCGCCCATATGACGCAGCGTCGAACGATCAAAATGTTCCAGATCGTCGGCGCCGCTATGGATGAAGTATGTGCCATCGACGTTGGCAAAGTTCATTCCCGGCATACCGTGATCATTAAACACACCCAAATCGGTGTAGTTGGGCGTGAGGTGGTAGAGATCAGTGAAGACAGAAGAGGCTACCGCGTCAGGATCAGCACCTTCCAGGATGCGCAGCATCCATGCGTTATTGGCGGAGCTGGTTTCAAACATCAGGGCCGGACCGGAATTGCCTGCGGCATCAAAATTCAGCACCACCCCGACGTCCTTTGCCCACGGATTCGTCCTGGCGAAGGCTTCAGCCCCCAGGTTGCCAAGCTCCTCGCTGTCAGTAAAGAGGAAGACGACGTCATTTCGCAGTTGTGGGCCGGCACGGAGAGCGCGCATGGTTTCAAGCAGTGTGCCAATGGCCAAGCCGTCATCGCTGGCTCCAGAGCTTGATGCGACGGAATCATAATGACCCACCAGCATCACTGCTTTTCCAGGCTCTGTTCCCGGCAGACGGGTTACGATATTCGAGATGCGGCCGGCAAAGTACAACCCAGGCGCGGAGTGGAATCCCTTCGATAAGACCGTTGAGTCCTGCAGCTCAGGAGTAAGACCGGCCCGTCTGATTTCAGCCATGATGTAGTCGCGAACCGACTGTTCTTGTGGAGTGCCGGAGGCATGCCGCTCAGCCGTGATCGCCTTGATGTTGAGGAAAGCCCGCTCAGAATCAAAATCAGCAACGGTGTCAGAATGAGGAATGCGGTTCGAGTTCAAAACGGGGACAATGACTGCCGCGCTGAGCAATACAGCCGTCAGAAGTGGTTTCAACCAGGTTCGCTCGGACGAACGGCTGGATTCCAATTCCCATGCCTTGACGGGTAACGGCAGTTCGGACTCCGGGGCGACCGCATTGGTTTCGCTAACTTTGAGCAGGCGCAGGTATCCAAAGACACACACGCCCAGCAATCCGATTCCGGAGCCGACATAGAGCAAGCGAATTCCCATTGCGTCGGCGACCTTGCCGGCAAGCGCGAGCGCGCCGATCTGTGCGATGGAAAGCAATCCCATTGCCGTGCTGGAGACGCTGCCCAGAATCTCTACCGGGGTAAGGTTCTGGAAAAGGGTTTGCGCGGGAATAATGGTTAGCGCGAGAGCAACTCCGGTCATCATTACCAGCACGGAAGCGGGCCACGCGCTGCGCACCAGCGCGAGGAAAATGGTCGCAACGCCAAGCGCCAGCAGCCCATAGATCACGAGCTGCTCTTTCTTCTGCTTTGCCAACGGGCCCTGAACCACCTGCAAGCCAAGAATAATTCCAATTGCGCTCAAGGACCCGAACGCGGCAAACAGTCCGGACGAAGAATGCAGGACGTCGCGGACATAAATCGACATCAGCGCGCCCATGCAGGTGAGCATGAACATGGCAACCGTAATGCTGACCAGGACAAACGACAACGAAGAATTCGAATACACGAAGCGCATGCTCTCAACGGAGCGAGATATGAATCCGCGACTGGCAGTCTCCTCACGCCGTTGCATGACGACGGATAGGGCCAGCAAGGTTCCGGCGGAAACCAAAAAACTCACGGCATCCGCGATAAAGCAGGCCTTTTCACTCATGAATCGAATCAGCGTGATTGCAATCATCGGCGTCAGGATGCGGAAGACCTGGGTGGCCTGGGCCACCAGCGCGTTGGCGCCCATGCGACCCGGAGCCGGCACCAGCAAAGGAACGAGCACTGAAAGTGATGGGTTAAAAAATGCCGAGAAAACGGAGAGGGTAAGGAGGGCCACCTGCATCTGCGGGATGGTTTTGCAAAAAATAAGCGCGACGCAAATAACGGCGCGAAACAGGTCGCTCACGATCATGGTCAACTTTGGGTTCCAACGATCGACGAAAGTGCCTGCGATTGGACCGAGGATCGCGAGAGGAGCCAGAAAGGCGATGAGCGTGGTGGTTACCTGCAACGGGCTGGCGTGCAGGCGAAACGCCATGTAATTAAAGACCGCAAACAGCGCCAGCTGGTCGCCCAACACGCTAACCAGCTGTCCGAAGAAGAGGGTCTTGAACCCCTGGATCTGCATGATCTCGGGCACGCGCAAGGGTTTTTCCTCTACCTGCGCGGCTCCCACCGTTTCGACCTGGGTTTCGGGTTGGATCTGCGAAGTTGCCATGGTGCCCTCGTGTTCTCGTGGTAGTTAAGGTCGATCAGCCGCGCAACGCGACGGCAGGATCAACTTGGGTGGCGCGCCAGACTGGCACGTAGCTGGCAAGTGTCACCAGAAGTAAGAGCAGCGTCGGCACCGCCAGCAGGACAATGATCTGAGCGGAATTGCTGCCATAAAGTACTCCGGACAACTGGCGCGCGAGCAATGCTGCCAGAGCCAGACCAACCAAGGCGCCGGTGGCGCTGACCGCCACCATTCGCAAAACAACGGGCCTGATCACGTGAACGCGGCGCGCGCCGAGCGAGATCTTGATCGCGATTTCGCGGGTGCGCTGACCCACCTGGTAAGCCACCAGTCCAGTGATTCCAGTCATGGCCAGACCCAACGCCAGGAAGCCCATCAGTCCGAACGCAAATGCTCCAGCTTTTGCCAGCAGCAGCGGCGTGCCCAGGTGTTGCTCTACGGTTTTGGCTTCAAAGATGGGAAGCGTGGGGTCCAGGCTCAGAATCTGGCGCTGGATGGTGTTTAGCATCGGGCCCGCATCGCTGTTGGTATGTACGAGCAGGGTGATTGGTGATTGAAAGTCCTGTGCCGCAGCCTTAAACAGGAAGGGGCGGGGAGACTCGCCCAGTGTGCGATATTTCCCGTCGCGCACAACGCCAACAACCTGCAAGGAAGGGCCACTGGGATCTTCCAGCGCAATTTTCTGGTTCAAGGGGTTCTGCCCGTGCCAGAAACGCTCTGCCATGGTCTCATTAACGATCACGACTCCCGGCGTCTTGTCATTGTCCTGGTCGGTGAAATCGCGACCCTGAAGCAGCGGCGTGCCGACGGTTTCGAAATAGCCCGGGCCGACGACGCTGTAATCCACTTCATGCTTATCCTGCCGGATATCGCCAGACTGGGGAGAGTAAACATCAGCAACTCGAATCTCCACGCCGAGAGGTAGATGAGACGCGAGTGCAGCGGAGGTTACACCCGGTTGCCGGCGGGTTTCCTCCAGCATGCGCTGATACAGCTCTGCGGCCCGAGGCTTTTCATAGCCTTTCAAGACAGGATTTACGGAGAGCATCAACAGTTGATTTGTGCGAAAGCCCGGATCGATTGAGCTTGCGCTGTGAAGGCTTAGCAAGAACAGCGCGCCGCAGATCAGGAGGATCATCGACGCAGCCATCTGCCCGAAGACCAGTGCATCTTGAATGCGCGAATGCGGGCGGCGGCCGCTGCCGCTGGCTTTGTCGGTGAGGACTTCAGAAAGGCTTCCCCGAGAGCGTTTGAACACCGGCGCCAAACCAAAAATGAATGAGACGAAGATGGCGGCAAGAAACGCGAACGCTGCCACGCGGCCGTCAAACTGAACCTGGAAATTGATCGGCAATGACGGAAGAGGAATTGACCCTAACAATAGATTCAGGGAGATCAGCGTGACCGCGGTTCCCAGAATTGCGCCGATGGTTGCCAACGGCAGGGTCTCCAGCGCGATCTGGCGAACCAGTTCCATGCGGCTTGAGCCAAGTGCCATGCGAATAGCAAATTCCTTCTCCCGCGAGGTCATGCGCGCCAGAGTCAGGTTGGCGGCGTTAGAACATGCCACCAGCAATATCAGGAGCGTGAATGCCATCAAGAGGCTGGCCACGACGGCGAGCGCGCCATCAGCTTCAGGATGAATGGCAACACTGCTTTGTGGAATCAGGCGGGATGACCAACCTTTGTCAGTGTCCGGGTATGCGCTTGCAAGTTGATCGGCAAGAAGCGCGACATTTGCCCGTGCCGCTGAAATCTCCGCGCCGTCTTTCAATCGCGCAACGACTGAAAGGAGGCGCACTTTGCGGTCTTCGAGCACGTTAGGGCCAGGTTTGATTCGGCCCTGCATCATCATCGGGACCCATATCTTGGCGCTCAGTCCACGGACGAGTCCCTGAAACGACGACGGGGCGACACCGACAATGCGAAAGGGGTAGCCATTCAGAGTGATGTTCGCGCCCACGATGTCAGGCCTGGAGTTGAACTGGTTTTGCCACAAGTCATGGCTGATCACGGCAACCGGCGCGGCCATGGGCACGCGATCTTCTTCGGGCAAAAACGCCCGGCCCCGGATAGGCGTTACGCCAAGCACGGAGAAATAATTTCCCGTTACCATTTCGCCCCAGACCATTTTCGACTTGCCATCTTCCTGCAGGCTCATGCCGGCGATGGTGTAGCCGGCCACTCCGGAGAACACCGAATTCTGGTCGCGAAGTGAAGCATAGTCAGGGTATGAGGTGGACCAGAATTTGTGTTCTTTGTTGGTTGCGTAGATAGCGATCAGGCGATCCGGGGCTTGCACCGGCAGCGGGCGCAACAGCAGGGTATTGATGAGGCTGAAGACGGCAGTGTTAGCGCCAATACCGATAGCGAATACCAGGATCAGGGTAAGCGCAAAGACGGGATTCCGCGACGCCAGCCTCAAGCCCAACCGCCCGTGGCTTACAACTTCCGATGGAATGCGAGTGAAATTCATTTTGTCATACCTTCTGGTTGATGCACGCCGGTTCTAAGCGACGGTGCAGGCAGCCTTAGCACATACGCTGGGCGTGGTCCGCAATCTCTTGCACGCTTCATCGAGAACAGAATCTTCCACGGCAAAGCAAAACCGCAACAGTCCGCTATGTGTCCCCGTCGGGTAGAAGGCATTTCCCGGCACGCAGGCGACGGAGGTGTTCTTCATGAGAGTGAGCATGGCTTCGTCATCATCCTTGAAGCCGTACTGCTCATATCCGGCGAGCACATAGTATGTGCCGTCGGGATCGGATGGAGTGAGTCCGGCGTCACGGAGCGCTTCGCACAGCTTGCGCCGCATCTGCTGAAACGGAAGCCGGATGGAATCGAAAAAAGTTTCGTCCATGCAGAGCGAGTCGGCGACGCCTTTTTGCAACGGCGCCGGCGCGCAGACATAAGTTTCATCGGACTTAATTGCCAAAGCCCGGATGATTTCGGGAGGAGCCACAGCCCATCCGATTCGCCATCCCGTAACAAATAAAGTCTTGCTGGCGGACGAAATTGTAATGGCGTGATCAAACATTCCAGGCAGGGAAGCAATGGAGATGTGGGTGCGATCTTCGGCGAGGATGTACTCGTATACTTCGTCGCTGATCACAATCACGCCGGCGCGTTTGCAAATCTCGCCGATGGTTTGTAATTCATGCCGGGTAAAGACTTTTCCCGTAGGATTGTTCGGGTTTGAAATCACCAACAGCTTGGTTCTGGGCGTGATGGCACGTTCCAGGTCGCCGAAATCCAGCGTCCAGGCTGGAGCGTGAAGACGAACATAGCGGGCCACGGCGCCCCGATCTGCGATCTGTTTGAGGTGGCCGAGGTATGAAGGCTCCAGCAGGATCACCTCATCGCCCGGCGCGAGAAAGCATTTGCAGATCGATTCAAACGCGCCAGTCGCGCCGCAAGTGACCAGGATATTTGCGGTTTCCAGTTGCAGCTGGTTATAGGCGGCATAGCGGCGCACGATGGCATCCTTAAGCTCTCTGATACCGTCTGAGGCGGTGTAGGTATTGAAGCCATGGGCAATGGCGCGCTGCCCGGCCTCGAGCACATACGGATGCGGCGGCAACGCGCAGGTTCCCTGGCCGAGGTCAATGCCGCCATTGCGCTGAATCATTGCGGCGACCTGGCGGATCTTAGAATGCTCAGTGCCTCTGGATCGAGACGCAAGTTTCTCCTGCATGCTCATTTGGAACTCCCGTGCGCCTCGCCTGCCGACGCAGCAATCGCTTTTACTTCGGACAAGGATTTGGCGATCTCAAGAACCTGCTCTTCGGAGATCCCAAGCCTCTCCAGGTTGGCGTAATATTTGCGGACCGCGAAAGCAGAGTCGCCGGTGGCGGCTGTTTTCTCTCGCGTCGCCTTGATTTCTTCCAGCACGCGGGCAGACAACTGACTGCACGGCTCGACGTCAATTTCGTGACCGCGCTCTGCGAGAAGCTTCGAGACGCAATGCAGTCCGGAATGTTTGCCGTACACAAAGCGAGGAGTGCCGCCTACCTCCTCATAGGGAATTGGTTCATACATCCGGCGGTTGATGCTTACACCGTGAGTGTGAATTCCGGATTCGTGGGCGAAGGCGTTGTATCCGATGACCGGCTCGTGCGCCTGGACTGGAATGCCGCTGATATCTTCCACTACATGCTTCAAGTGGCAGAGTCGATCATATTGAAAACCGGGAATCTCCAGGCCGTAAAGATACTTGAGGCTTGCCACAACCGAGTGCAGCGGAGCATTGCCGGCGCGCTCGCCGATTCCGTTCACCGTGGTGCTGAAGGTAGTGAGGCCGTGAAGAATGCCTGTGATCACGTTGGCGGTGGCCAGGCTGAAGTCATTGTGAAAATGGCTGGCGAGTTCGATCCGGGGAAACTTTGCGGAAAGGGCCTGCGCATAAACACGAGTCGCCTCAGGAGTCAGGCTGCCGGTGGTATCCGGGAAGATGTATCTGGCAGCGCCTGCGTCCACCGCGGCCTGAATAAGATCAAGCAACAGTGGAATGGGTGTTCGGCTGGCGTCCTCGCTTCCGAACTCAACCTTTTCCACGCCACGGTCGAGAGCGTAGCGGATGGCTTCTGTGACCATCGCCTTATTTGCCTCGTGCAGAACCGAAAACGGAATCGTCTGGGCTTCATTGGCGGGAATCCCACACTGCCGCAGGAGGGTTGCTCCCAGCTTTTGCCGCACATGCAGAGGGCTGGCTGAAGTGAAGATCAGAAGGGTAATTTCCCTCGCGGTGAATCCGATCTCTTGAATAGCGTCGATGGTGGCGTCGATGTCAGAGGGCAGCGACCGGCTCATGACCAGGATTTCAAGCTCCGGCCGAATTGCGCCACGGAGTTTGCCGTCCAAGATCAATTGCAGGGCCTGCCGCTCGGTGGTAGACACCGCGGGAAAGCCTACGTCGATAATGTGACAGCCGATTTGAGAAAGTTCTTCAGCAATGCGGTATTTCTGCTTGGGCGACATTGCCACACCGGGCATCTGTTCGCCGTCGCGCAGAGTCGAATCATAGATTCTGAGCTGTGCGGGATCTGGTAATTGAGTGGATGCGGTGAATGCCAGGGGACTGAGGATAGCGTCATTGGTATCAAAATCGCTTAGGGACACAGCCGGTCTCCTCTCAGGCCATTGTTCGGGCCGGGGGCTTAGGTTGTAAGGTTTGTGGAGTAATCGGGAGAGAAGGACGTTTATTTTCTCTCCGGTTCGTTGTTGTAACTCGTGCTCGCGGCCAACCCTATTCCGGAGTCAGCCCGTAAAAAGTCAGAACAAAAACAATCAGTGTGCGATCTGAAGCCTGCGGCCCGGAACCGCCAGAATGATCAAAGTCAGCGCCAGCGCAAAATAGAGGGCAGCGTAACTTGCGGTGTGAGTGCCGTTGGCGTTTCCGGTGAAGTCAAAGCCGGGAATTCTGTTCAGCGGGCCCACATACCACCATGCCGCAAAGACGCCTTCAAAGGCGCGGCTGGAGGCGGTCCAGACGCCCAGAGTTAGAGCAAGCGTCGGAATAAACAAAACGGCGGAAGACCACGCGAGAATTCCAGGAACATCTCCGGCGATCAAGAATCTGACGAGCGATCCAAAGCCGCAGATTGCGGCGATGGAAATTCCCGCCAGCCAGCAACCGGTAAATTGCAGAGGCATAGTCCTGGCTGACGAAAAAACAACCGGGCCAGTCCCAAAGCGGGCCTCGCGAACTCCCATGGCCGACCAGATGACCAGCGGCCACAACCATGCCACTGCCAGCAAAGGCCCACGCGAAATGGCGAGTGGAGAAGCAAGCTGTCCCGCCACCAGGCCCAGCGCGCCGGCATACCACCACCAAGGCTGATGCTTGGTGGCCAGGCGTAATTCCGCTATCCACATCTGAAGAAGATTCGGGTGGGCAACGGTGCGATCGAGGGGTATCAATCGAAAGACTTTTTTGCGACGCGATGCGCCATTGGTGAGGACAGAGCTGACGGCCGCAGCGCCCGGAATGTCAAGCGGGGTCTTTAGCAGGCGCCGCACTGTGAAAGTGTCAAAGCGGTTGAACAGCGCCGCCGCCAGCGCCACGATAGCGATTGCAAGTACCAGACTTGAGAAACGCAGAAGAATGCTTGACCAGTGCCAGGATATACCCTGCCACTGGAGCGAGTGTGCTACCTGAATCGGACGAAGATTGAGGTGAATTGAAAACTTGTTGGCGTAGCCCGCCCCGAGGGCCGCGCGAGCAGCAGGAATAAGGCTGTCCATGACCGCAAGCGTGCCTGAAGGATCGAGCCAGTGCCAGCCGGTTGCGATGGGAACAGCGAACCCGGAAGGAAGCAAAAATATCCAGAGAACGGTCCCGAGTCCGCCGCGAAGAACAGGGACCATTTCAAAAAGCAGCGCAGCGGCAGCCGTGACCGTTACAAAGGGAAGTGCCAGCAATAAAAATGGAGAAAGCAGCGGCCAGACATGGAGAGGCTTGTCTTCGCCCGCGATTAAAAGGATCGGCACGGCGCAACCAGCGAGGATGAGAACCTGTGTGGCTAGAACAGCTGTATTGCTCAGCCATTTGCCGAGCGCATAGGAAAGCTTGGAAATCGGAGTGGCCGCCAGGATCTGTCCGGCGCCCGTGGTTTCGTCGCGCAACACCGCGTTACGCAGGGTGCCAAAACCTACCAGGGAGATGAACCATCCGCCGGCCAGAGCAACCATGGTTCCGACCCAGGCGCTGGTGTAGACGCCGCGCACGTCACCCACACGCATGGAGATAAGGCCGCTGCCAACCGCATACGCGATGTATGCGGCAAAGCAGACGGTAAACATGAATCCGCGTCCGCGAATGCGCTCGAGAAAATCAGCTCGGGCGACATGCAAGACAGCTTTGGCGGATTTGAGCCCTGACAATTTCATTTCACTTCAGACAGTCAGTTGCAAGCAAGAGCAGATAGATAGGCGTCCTCAAGCGATGGCTCAAGAAGGCGTGTGCCGAAGGGCGGCCGGTCATCGGCCAGAACACGCGCATGCACGCCGTCGCCGCGGTGCACCAGGCCGCTGACACTATAGAGTTGGCGAAGAGTTTCCAATCCGGAACTCGGCAGCACTACTTCCCAGACGCGACCAGCCACGCCGCGCAGCAGGTCCTCGACCGACATGCAGGAAAGCAGCCGCCCTTGACGCATGAGCGCCACCCGCGTAGCCACGGCTTCGATATCGGACACAATGTGTGTGGAGAGCAGAATAATTCGGTTTTCGGACAGCTCAGACAGCAGGTTTCTGAACTGCAGTCGTTCTTCGGGGTCCAGGCCGGAGGTAGGTTCGTCCACAATCAGGACTTTAGGATCGTTGAGCAATGCCTGGGCTATGCCAATCCTCTGCTTCATTCCGCCGGAGTAAGTGCCCAGCGGTCTTCGTTTCTCACTAGTGAGATTGACAACTTCAAGCAGCTCTGCCACGCGTTCTCTGGCAGCTTTCCCGGCAATACCCTTTACAGCCGCAATGTATTGGAGAAATTCAGTTCCGGTCAGATTCGGATATACGCCAAAATCCTGGGGCAAATAGCCCAGGACCGCGCGCAGCGCGTTTGGAGATGTGGCACAGTCAACGTCGTTCCACAAAATTCGCCCTCGCGAGACTCGCGTAATCGTCGCGAGCATCCGCATGAGAGTAGTCTTGCCGGCCCCGTTTGGGCCAAGCAGACCCCACACCCCGGGCGTAAAAGTCAGGCTAAAGTCACGGATAGCCCAGGTGCCATTGCGATAGCACTTGCTTACGTTCTCCAAGACCAATTGCATAGTGATTAACTGTCTCTCAAAGCTGCGCGCACCGCAGCAATAGCGGCAGTCAGCGCAGTTCCTGGCCGATAGGCTCAGGACTCTGGCTGGGCGCGATCAGCTAGGTAGAAATCCTGGGTGTAGGTGTTGTCTGGGGAGTGAGAGTGAGAGCGCAGCCCCGGGCAGGATCATCCGACTGGACTAATTCCGAGCGGACGGACGGACTTTCAATGGGCGCCACTGAAGCGCTATAGATTTCAACCATGAAGGCGCGTTGGATCGAATCGAGAGAAATGACCACGCGCGGTCCATTGTGCATGCGAACCAGCACACCTTCCATACCGGCCATGGCCCCATCTGTAATCAGGACTCGCTGGCCGACTTTCAAGTAAGGATGTGGTTCGATCTTGTGATGTTCAACCCCGCGCCGGATACCGTCGATCTCGCCCTGGGGAATTTCCGCGGGTGCTCCCGACGGTCCGACTAGTCCGATTACGTGAGGCACTGAGAGCGCC
>DASTPO010000446.1:0-54126 GCA_035762225.1 Candidatus Angelobacter sp. | reverse complement strand
CGATTTTCCCACGCGCTGGGGACACTTCCGCATTCTCGGATTTGAAGGCCATTTCAACCCGGGCACAGGCGGCGACCGCCGCAAGGAAGAAGCCGTGGCGATGGTGCTGGGCGACATTCACTCCACGCCGCCGCTGGTGCGCATCCATTCCCAGTGCCTCACCGGCGACGTCTTTGGGTCGTTGCGCTGCGATTGCCGCCAGCAGCTGGAGATGGCGCTGGCGATGATCGGACAGGCCGGCTCCGGCGTTCTGCTGTATGAACTTCAGGAGGGCCGCGGCATCGGCTTGATGCCTAAGCTGCAGGCATACGAACTGCAGGACCACGGAAGAGACACGGTGCAAGCGAATGAGGAACTCGGCTTCAAGGCCGATCATCGCGAATTTCAACTCCCCGCCGCCGTCTTGAAGGCTCTTGGACTCAAGCAGGTCAGGCTGCTCTCCAATAACCCGCAAAAAGTGGCCGCGCTGGAGTCAGCGGGAATCGAAGTGGTGGAGCGCGTCCCGTGTGAAGTTGAGCCGCACGCCGCCTCAGAGCGCTACCTGAACACCAAGAAAGAAAAGCTGGGACACCTATTCACCGAACGATAAAAGCAAGCCTTCCGAATGAAGGAGCACGCCCATGATCAACCCGGTTCAGTTTGGCCGTTGGTTGGCTGATTGCGATTTTCACGGCTAGGTTTTCTTGATCTGCATCAGCCTTGAAATGCCTTTTGCGTTGCGCGATGGCAAGTCCATCAGCGCCGACTTCACCAAGGCACGATAAACATCGCTTGCGCCCGGCACCCGCTGCAGCTCCTGTAAATGCCGGCGAACGGTGTTGAGGTCGCCGCGTTTGATCGGGCCGCTGAACGCGGCGGCCGCGCCGCCCTCTTCGTAGTTCTTGAGCGTCTGGCGCAGAATCGGCCCCACCAGTTTGCGCGTCTGGCTGGCGGTAAGCCCGGCGCCGCGTCCGACCCGTTCCGCCGTCACCAGCGTCGCGACGACCAAAGGCGAGGAAAATGAGCCCAGCGCATGGTAGAGCGGTTTGAATCTCTTGCGGATGTTGAAAACCTCCGCGCCCAGCCGTTTCACGATCTGCCGCGCCATGGCCACGGCCTGGGGATCGCCTTCCAGCCCGAACGGCACCTCGCTCATGCGCGGCACAGTCCGCGGCACAAACGTCATCATGGGATGAAGGGAGGCCGTACTCGCGCCTTTGCGCTTCAAGGGCAGCAGCACGTCGCTGCTGAGGGCGCCGCTGGAATGCAGCACCACTTTCCCCTTCCACCCGGGTTTGCGCGCCAGCAGTCGAGCCGTTTCCTCCAGCGCATCGTCGGTATGACAGATCCATATGACGTCGGAGTCTGGCACGGCCTGCGCCAGGGGAAGGGCTTTTGCATCCAGGCTTTTTGCCAGCATGGCAGCGCGCCGGCGCGACGAGGCGGTTTCCCGCGCCACGATGGTCTGGATCCTGTATCCGGCATCACGCAGCGCCGGCCCCAGGGCCTGAGCCAGGTTACCCGCTCCGATCAGCGTGATCGTCTTCAGGCCGCGAGTGCTGTGGGCAGCCATTCACCGCGAGAATACCAGAACCCGGAGATCCTCATGGCAGGTCCCACCGCCCGAACGCAGAGAGTTTTGTTTTTTCCGGCCAGAACGTAAGATTGATCCATGCCAAGCGGTAAGAAAACCAGGAGCCTGGTAAAGGTTATTTCCTCAAAAACGGTCTTCCGTGGGCCGGTTTTTACCGTGGATTCCGATCTGGTGGAAGAACCCGGCAACGTTCGCGCCCGTCGCGATGTGATCCGCCATTCCGGCTCCATCGTGGTCCTTCCGATCGATGATTCCGGTCGCACGCCACGCGTCCTGTTGGAGCGCCAGTATCGTTACGCCGCCGGCAGACGCATCTGGGAGCTGCCCGCGGGCCGGATCGATCCGGGCGAGCGTGGCCTGGCGGCAGCCAAGCGCGAACTGATCGAAGAAACCGGCTATACGGCTTCAACCTGGCAGCGAGCTCTGTTCTTTTTCGTCAGCCCCGGCTTCCTCGGGGAGAGCATGACGGTCTATCTGGCACGTGGTCTCAAGAAAGGAATTGCCCAGCCGGAGGAAGACGAGCGCATTGCGGTGAGATTTTTTTCCCTGTCCCAGGCGGTCAACATGGCGATGACGGGAAAAATCGTGGATGCCAAAACCATAGCTTCCCTGCTCTGGGCAGCGAAAAAAATGGGCCCTCGCTAAAGAAAAATGCAACTTTACCGTTGCTTTTAGTAAGGCGGGCGACCACTTGCACCGGGTCGCGCGCGACATGATTTTTCCCCGCTAATTCATTCGCATTCAGGTACTTAGATACTGTTGACATCATCGCGTGATGAAGCGCACAATAACCGCAAAGCCAAAGTAGCGGGTATAAGACGGAACACATCGCGAGGAAGGTTAAGTTTTCACTCCGGTGTTTTGCGTCCCTCCCAAAAGCAGTGGCAAAACCCAAGAGAAGAAAAAACTGGTTCAAGGGGACCACAGTTTTAACGTGCCTCCAAGGACCGCACCCGGAGTAAGGAACGTGTCGAGAATTAAAGGAAAAGTGAAATGGTTTAACAACGCAAAGGGCTTCGGCTTTATCGGCCGGGACGACGGCCCTGACGTGTTTGTACACTATAGTGCCATCCAGTCGGAGGGATACAAGAGCCTCCAGGAGGGCGATGATGTCGAGTTCGAGATTGTCCAGGGACAGAAAGGCCCTCAGGCAGAAGGCGTAACCAAGCCACAAACAACGCAATCTGCTTGATGGACCAGCCCAGGTTCTGATCGAATTTCGAGACCCGGTCGACCCCACTACCGGGTCTTTTCTTTTTGTCGCTTTCGCTCCAAACCGCTTTTACTTTCCGTTCCCGCTACAAACCCTTTCCGCTCCTGTTGCTTGTGGCTCGGCACGGGCTCGGCCTCGCCACTATTCTTCCGATCCGTCTCTTTTGTCGCTTGCGCTCCAAACCGCTTTTACTTTTCGTTCCCGCTTCAAACTTTTCCGCTCCTGTTGCTTGTGGCTCGGCGCGGGCTCGCCCTCGCCACTATTCTTCCGATCCGTCTCTTTTGTCGCTTGCGCTCCAAACCGCTCTTACCTTCCGTTCCCGCTTCAAACCTTTCCGCTCCTGTTGCTTGTTGCTCGGCCCGGACCGGCCTCGCCACTATTCTTCCGATCCGTTCTCTTTTGTCGCTAGCGCTCCAAACCGCTCTTACTTTCCGTTCCCGCTACAAACCCTCTCCGCTCCTGTTGCCCGTGGCTCGGCGCGGGCCGGCCTCGCCAAGAATCGCCTCCACAAAATTTGTGGCCACAAGAGACACACTCGTGGCCGCGGGCTCAGAGTTCGTGGCTGGCTTCCGCTGAAGACTCAGGGTTTGGCGTTCAGGCTCACGCGGACCCAGTATTCGGGCTTGGGCGGTGGCGAGAACCAGGCCTTCTCCACCTTGGGACGCAGACATGCATCGCTCGCGGTTTGTGGTACTACCAGCATCTGCTGCACGGTCCCGGTCTTGCCGACCTGAAGGATTAAAAGAGTGGGCGACTGGCCTCCCTCAGCGCTGGCGCAATTCCGCACCAAGCTGGCAAAGTGAGCGGAGAACTCTCGCGCGATCTGCCCGTCATACTTCAAGCCCTCAGGCGTACCTATGTTGACGTTGACAGCCTGGTAGGCCTCAACAATCTTCTTGAACGGACCGGCAGAACTTCTGGCCCAGTTCCTGACTTTTTCGAAGTATTCCTGCGTGCCCCAGGTGCCGGGATCGAAATGGTCTCCAATTTGGAGAAACACGTCGTCGGCGGTCATATAATCGCCGAACTTGGCCGCCATCAGGGCATTCTGGTTTTGCCGCAGCAGGCTGGGACCGTATTGTTCCACCAATGCCTGATATCCGATCAGCGCTTGCGACCAGGTAAAGTGCTGCGGAATGTTTCCCAGATCGCGGTTGCCGATGATTGATTGCGCGATCTGCCAATACAGGATATTTCCCGGCTTGCCCCCAACACGGTTCGCCGTTTCAGCTGCGAACTTCTCCATGTCGCCGTCTTTTCCCAGCCACTTCGTGGTCAGGGTGAGCGCGTGTTGCTGGTAGACGTAGTAATACTGCGGCTCAAATTCAATTGCCCGCTGAAACAGGGCGGTCAGGTCCTGCACCTGCCAGCCGGAGGCGCGCCCAACCTGCATCATCACGTTGTACCACTGCGGGCATTTCACCGGCAGGTCAGAGGCCTGGTTCAAGATCGCTGCCGCCATTTTTACCCGCTCATCGAAAAGGCGGTGGCTCTCAGGATTCACATCGCTGGTTGCGCGCAGCTGCCAGGCGTACATCAACTCCGCATCGGCTTGCGCGACTCGCGCGGTAATGGAACCTGGCTGCTGCGCCACCCAGCGATTGAATCGTTCGCGATAAGCATTCCAGTCCGCAACCACGCCGCGACTGGTCCCCCCAGGCGTGGCCAGAGCTTCATACAACGCGTGCAGCCTCCACTCGCCTCCGGGAAACCGGGTCTTGTTCACGCGCTCTCCGGCTGAAACATCGTCCAGAACAATAAACCGGTCCTGCTGCAGAAGGTCGCGAATCCCGGCGCTGTACTTCTCCGGATCAGTCTCTGCAATCAGGTTGACGGTTGCGGATAGATCGGCGGCCGTAGGGCTCAACTGTTTAGCCGCGCCTGGCTTTGACGCAGACTCTTCCTGCTCTTTGCGGGCACGGACTCTTCTGGCCTTGTCTGCCAGTGACTCTTGCGCCTGTATTTTTGGCGGCAGGGGAGCAAGTGACAGCGCGAACAGCGCCCATACGATGGTTCGGCGGCTTGGCATATACCGGAAGCATAGCCTCTAACTCAAAGAAAACAGAGTTACTTGAGTGCTACGCATGTTGCTGAAGTGGTTCACGCACGGGTGGTGGCTATTGCGCAGGAAATCCTGAGAATGAAGCCACGCGAGGGATGGCGATTCAAACTCCGGGTGTTATTTTGAAATGGTGCAGATTGTTGCCGATATTCTGCAATTGCGCTCACCAAATTTATTAGACTTTTTAATCCGGCTCCAACGAGTTTCATACTAAGCATGACCGATCCTAAGCCACTAATGTCCAGTCTCCCCCTGCTGGAATTCATGTTCGATCGTCGCCAGGACCCGACTAACCACGGCGTCATCGAATCCCATTGCTTTGTGTGCAAACGACTGGTTGCCGCCAGCCGGGACGCCGACATTCTGAACATCGCCGAGCGCGCCCATAGCTGCCTTCGCGTTCTGAACCTCTCGGGTCAGACGGTTTCGATTCATTGAGATGTTCTCAAAATTAGCGGGACTGCTTTTCATAAGCTGTAATTTCATTATCACCAAATGAGTCTGCACTTCTTTGCCTGCCATGAAATGATTTACGCATAAAAAAATTGCTGGCACCCTATATTTCATGGAATGAAGCAGACTCTACTACTACAGCAGGCTCATCCGTCGAACTGCTATTGAAGGGCTGGAGACCCGGAAGCTCCGGCCCTTAACTTTTTCCTCCAGAAAAACCCATCTGCCCCCGTCACGCTCTTCTGCACTGCTCGATTAGCTCTCGCCTGTGCAAATGCTTTCACATGTCGTAACTGTGCCGGACAAGCAAGAATCCCCACACCGAACTTGGCTTTTCAGTTGAAATACCGGGCCTAAAAGGGCCACAATTAAAAGAATCTGTCTAAGGTCGGCCGTGGTGGCCGGCAGCTGAAAAGAGCGTTCGGCGTGGATTATCAGCGCGGTAAAGAAACGATTCTCCTGGTAGACGACGAGGATTTCCTCCGCAACGTGCTCATCGATCTTCTCGGCCAACTGGGATACCAGATGCTCTCTGCCGCCAATGGGACTGAGGCATTAGAAGTAGCTGCCGCCTTCCCGGGCAAAATCGACCTTCTGCTGACGGACGTGATGATGGAGCCAATCTCAGGTCCAGCGCTCGCGGAAGAGCTTTTGCAAAGCCGTCCTGACATCAAAGTGGTGTTCATCTCCGGCTATGCCGACGCTTCCCTGGCGCCGGATGGGGTTCTCAAACCCGGCACTATTCTGGTGCAGAAGCCGTTTACGGTCAGGATCCTTTCTTCCAAATTGCAGGAAATTTTCGGCCAAGGCGAGTCACGCCAATAGTGCTGATCGCCCCGCGGACGTGTGTAATTGCCCACACTCTCCAGGCGACTTTTGACACAAAAGTATCGCGGATTACCAAAACAAAGTTCTTATTTACAATCACTTACATAAATGGAGTACAGCTTGCACCTTCTCTGACCGAAGTATTTGATAGCGGAGGCGCATTGATGAACTCGAATGTGGCGGAAACGAGAAACCTGCTGATTTGGATGGGGTTTTGGATTGCAGCGTTAATGGTGCTGTTGCCGGCGCTTGCGGGTAACTGAGTAACCCCGTCCGACTCTCAGAAATATTTGCAGCCGGAAATTTCCGTCAATCCCGGCAGCAAAACTTTGCATCTATTTTTCCAGTGAAAATGCCGGTTTTTGAATTCAACGGCTGAACTTTGCCGCGGGGAACAAGGAGCAATGCTGATGCTGTCAAAATGCGCTAACCCCTCCTGCTCAACTCCGTTGGTTTATCTGCGAGAAGGCAAAATATTCATGCTGGAAGCCGCCCAGCCCTCGCAACAGCCGCCCGAAAAAAAGAGCGCAAACCGGGTGGAACATTTCTGGCTGTGTGGCCCATGTTCGGCGCAGCTGACCCTGGCCTATGACCGGCAGCGGGGAGTTCAGGTGGTACCCAAAGATCCGCGAGCGCTTCGGGCGATGGCCTCCTGAGAAATCGGTAACCGAGCAGGGCCAATCTTTTACAATCCACAGGATGCCGAATCCCCTTTCGCCGGCCGCATGGCGGAACCATTTCCCGCTCAAGACCGGCCAACGCTGGCTGACAATGCTTTTGGCGCTGCTGCCGGTGGCGCTCCTGCTGGATCTGTTTCATGCGCCGCCGCTCTGGATCTTTCTGGCGGCAGCGCTGGCCATTGCACCGCTAGCCAGCGTGCTCGGCGAATCCACCGGAGCGCTGGCTTCCCATTGCGGGCCTGCGGTGGGCGGCGTCCTGAGCGCAACCATGGGCAACGCCACGGAAATGATCATCGCCATTTTTGCCCTGCGTGCAGGCCACATCAATGTGGTGAAAGCTTCGCTTTCCGGAAGCATTATCGGCAATCTCCTTCTCGTACTGGGACTCAGCCTGATGGCCGGCGGAGCACGCTACTCCGTGCAGCGCTTTTCACGAACTTCCTCAGCGATGAACAGTACGATGCTGATGATTGCCGCGGCGGCGCTCATTATGCCCGCAGTTTTCAACCTCACAGTTTTTGGCACGCTCCAGCACCGCGACATCAACCTGGAGCATTTGAGCCTCTGGACCAGCGGCGTGCTGATCTTGCTTTACGTGCTGCACCTGATCTTTGTTTTGCGTACACATCGCGCCTCATTATCGGCGGCACAAAAACAGGATGATGGAAAACCGAGGACCAGCCGCGGGCAGGCGATTTTTTCTCTTGCTGTGGCGACGATCCTGATCGCTATCTTGAGCGAGATTCTAGTGGGCCAGATCGCACCGGTTACCCGCGCGCTGGGAATGACCGAGCTCTTCGTGGGTGTAATCGTGGTGGCGCTGGTGGGCAACGCCGCGGAGAATTCAGCCGCCATCATGATGGCCCGCCGCAATCAAATCGATGTTTCCATGGCTATCACCACCGGCGCCAGCACCCAGATTGCGCTCTTTGTCGCACCGGTGCTGGTCTTTCTTTCTTCCGCCATGGGACACCCCATGACGCTGGTATTCAACGGCTTTGAGATCGCCGCTATCGTTCTTTCGGTTCTGCTGGTGGAAATGATCTCGTCTGACGGCGAGACCAACTGGTTTGAGGGCGCGCAGCTTCTCGCTGTCTACGCCATTGTTGCGGTGGCTTTTTATTTTGTCCCGGAATAAACCTGCGTTCTAGGAAATGGTAGTGACTTTGCCGGCAGGCCGCGGCCGGTAGCCGCCTGTAAGCGAGTAGCCGCGTACCTTCAGCGTGTCAATTCCCATATAAAAGCCATCGCGCCAGGGGTGGATCTTCGACCTTTCATCATGGCCCCACGCCACCGGAACTTCCACCACGTTCAATTTCATGTGATGGGCCAGATAGATGATCTCCGCGTCAAAGCCCCAGCGCTTGATGCGCTGAAGGGGGAAGATCATCTGGGCGGCGCGGCGGGAAAAAGCCTTGAAACCGCACTGGGTATCGCGATACGGGAACGTCAGCACGCCCCGGATAAACAGATTGAAGGCGCGCGACATGACCTGTCGCTTGAAGGATTGCCGCTGGAATTGCAGTGATGGATCGAGCCAGCGGGATCCCATGGCGACATCCGCGCCTTTTTCAAGCGCGGCAAAAAGCTTGCTGGCCTCGGAAATCGGGGACGAGAGATCGGCGTCTGTAAACAGCAGCACCTGGCCGCGCGCGTTGAGCATGCCGTTGCGAACGGCAAAGCCTTTGCCCTGGTTGCCCGGGTTCTGGATCAGGCGGACCCTGGGATGGTCGAGGGCGAAGCTGTTGACGAAATCGGCGGTATCATCGCGCGAGCCGTCATTCACCACAACGATTTCGGCGTCCCAGTTCTGTTCGCGCAGATGCTCCAGTATCCGCTCCAGCGTGCCGCCGATACGGGCGCGCTCGTTGTAAGCAGGAACAATAATGCTGTAGCGCGGCTGGGCGGCTTGCAGCCCCGGGTTGTGGGTGGGAAATTCGACGGCGAGACTCATGCCGCCTGTTCCTTTTTCTTGAGCATGGCGAAAAATTCAGGCACTAGATTGGGGTCCCAGAGTCCTTTGTTGGCTTCATCCAGCATGGTGCGCTTGGCCTCATCGTGGCTGAGCGCAGGTTTATACGGGCGAGTGGTGCGCAACGCGTCATACACATCAACCACCTGGAGGACGCGCGCCAGCAGCGGGATATCATAACCCCGAAGCTGATCAGGATAACCGCTGCCATCCCAATGCTCGTGATGATGGCGGATAATGGGCAGCACGCTACGGAAGGACTTCAACGGCCGGCAGATCGCTTCACCGATCTCCGGATGTTGCTTCATGATTTCCCACTCCTCAGCCGTGAGCCTGGTGCCCTTCTTTAAGATGTCATCGGGAATGGAAACTTTGCCCAGATCGTGGAGATAGCCGCCGCGCTTCAGTGCGATGATGCTTTCGCCGTCCAGTCCAATGTGATGGCCGAGATCGGCGGCGTAGCGCGCCAGCCGCTCGCAGTGATTTCCTGTATAGGGATCGCGCGATTCAATGCCTAGGGCCAATGCGACCAGCACGGCTTCGGCGTTTTCCAGTTCGTCAGTAAACTCTTTGAGCTTCAGCAGCGACTTGACGCGCGCAAAAAGCTCTTCCGGATACAGCGGCTTACTGAGGAAATCGTCGGCGCCGGCTTCAATTCCGCGAACACGATCGTCGCGATCGGATAGCCCGGTGATCATCACAACCGGAATCAGGCGGGTGATGGGATCCTCTTTCAACTCGCGGCAAAGCTCGTAGCCCGACTTGCCGGGCATCACTACGTCGAGCAGGACCAATTCGGGCCGCTCCTGGTGCACAATCTGCTTTGCCTCTTCCGCCTCAGTGGCGGTCAGGATCTCATAGCCCCGGGAAGACAACAACTCGCGCAGCAGCAATAACGTATCCAGCTTGTCATCAACAACCAGGATCCGCGGAGCGCGCTGCTTGAGCCGTCCATACTCCTCCCTGGCCCTCTCCGATATGGGTGCCATCGAAAGATGAGAGGATAGAGCCGGGGCGAGGGTTGTATCGAGCAACTCTCGTACCTTGCGATGCTGTGGATCATCGTCGTCTAAATGCACAAAAACCCCGTGGGCCGTCAGATTTTCGGGGGAATGCGGCTGAACCCTTCGCGTGGAAGAGGGGGGAGTAGTGATTTTACGTAAAAATAACCCCAATTGAAAGAACGTATTTCCCCAAACCTGCGTTATTGCAGCGTTCCGCCTTGTTTTTCGGCCATCCACAAGCCTATTTCGGGGGTTACTTTATAAACACGGCCTATGCGGTCGGCCTGCCGGTTAGAGCTTTAACCGCCTTTTAATAATGCTCCAGCCATGCACGGCTTGTTTACCCCCCGCTTGAAGGCCGTCACAAGACCATATAATGGCTCAAAATATGCGCATCGCTATCGTCCACTCACTGGTTTTGCTGCTGGCAGGCGCAGGCCTGGCCGCTCCGCGCCCCCACGTTATTTTGCTGGGTCGCTGGCGGGCGGCGGAAGCCACCATGGAGTCCGGGGAGAAGCAACCGTTCAAGGTCCGCGATCTTTTCATCGACGGCAAAGATCGTGAGCATACTGTTGGCTCGATGCACGAAGTCACTGACCGCTTTTTTGTAATCCGCAGGGTTCTGCGCGTGAATGACGCTCTTCAGGGCGAGAGCAAAGACCCACAATGGATCTGGCGGTTCTCGGCATGGATCAGCGTTGACCGCCAGACCGGCCGCATCGCTCTCGTCAGCCTTCCTGCCTTCGATTACGAGGCGTCTGCTGTAAGCTGGTATCGTGACTACGCGGCATACTGCGGCCCTTCGGACGATGGCTCGAAGAGCTACATGGTGGTAGCGCAGATGGGTAGCCGCAAGCCGGTCCTCCGCAAAGAATATTCTGGTCCGCTCTGCCCGGCTCCCAAATGGGACAGGACTCCCAGCCGCGTGACCTTTCTCGCGGGCGGAGAAAAAAACAGCTTCGTAATCCACGCCCATAGCGCTGATCCGCAACCTGATTCTCCTGAAGAAGAGGGCCCGCAATGAAGACTCTTGAACAATATCTTGATGACGCTGCCGTGGCTCATGGCCATCTTTGCGCCGGCCAGGTGCTGGGCGTGCGCATGGCGATGCTGGGCCTGAAAAAACTTGGTCTGGAAGACCCCCAGGGCAAGGATCGCAAGCGCATCGTCACGTTTGTTGAAATTGACCGCTGCGCTACCGACGCCGTAATGGTGGTCACCGGCTGCCGCCTGGGCAAGCGCGCTCTCAAGTTTCGCGACTGGGGCAAGGTCGCAGCTACTTTTGTCGACGTCGAAACCGGCAAAGCCGTGCGGATTGCCGCCCGCGAATCATCCAAGGCCCTGGCTAAGAGCCTGCATCCTGAAATTGAGAACAAGAACCAGCAGCAGATGCTTGCTTACCGCGAAATCGCCGACGAGCAGCTCTTCCAGACGCAGTGGGTCCATGTGGAGCTCCCGCCGGAGGAGTTTCCCGGATTCAAGGGAGAGCGGATTGTCTGCGCGCATTGCGGAGAAGGCATTAACTTCAAGCGCGAGGTTCGCGTCGGATCCAAGGTGCTGTGCCGCGCCTGCGCCGGTGAGCGCTACTATGAGCCCATCGTATGACTTCACCAGCAGACGCCGCCAGGACCCGCCGGTTACCGCGGCACTAGAAAGTCAAAGCCTCCGGAAAATCGGCGTAACCAAGGGAACTTTTCTGTGATGGCCGGCGTACTATTTGCCAGGGGCACAATCCCCTTTGCCGTCAATCCGGGAGGAGTCCATGAATAAGCCTTCGCTCAATCTGATCTTTGCGACCGCGCTTTGCCTGGCCACCGCAGGCTGCTCGATCCATCACGATAAGGAAAATGGCAAGAAGGATGATGTCGATATCAAGACACCGTTCGGCTCCCTGAGTGTGCGCGAGGGCCACTCTGACGTGAAGGATACGGGCTTGTCCTTGTATCCGGGCGCGCGATCGCAAAAAGACACTCGCGACAACGAGCATAGTGCCAACGTAAATATCTCCAGCTCCCTGTTCGGCCTCAAGGTGGTTGCGCTGAAGTTTGAGAGCGATGACGCCCCCGACAAAATCATGAATTTCTATCGTAAGGAGATGGGGAAATATGGCAATGTGATCGACTGCACCGGCGGATTCAACATGAATTTCCATCACCACGATAACGATGCTGAAGTGTCATGCAATGGCCATGAATCCGCGGGCCATGAGTATAAAGAGGAGTTGAAAGTCGGCACAGAAAACAACCAGCGCGTCATGGCGATCCGGCCGAGCGGCAAAGGCTCTGAGTTTGCCCTGGTGTACGTCCGCGCCTGGGAGCACAACGACACCCAATAAGTCAGGCCCTTTTAAAAGCACGCAGCACCTCTCCGGCTGCCGATGCTTTAAAAAAATGAAGCGGCTCACGCCCGCGAGTCGCGCATGTTTAATCAACCAGTTACCGTCTGTTTTAGATCATAAAAAAGCATCCAAAATCGCGTGAAGCTGCATCCTAGGTAGCGTTGAAAAGAACTGGCTTAACACCAGGGTTAGGCTGTTGCGGCCCTTGCAGCAGTTGTCGAAGCGTCCGGTAATCGCGCTCGTTCGAGGACAGGTGAAAAACCGCTTGTGTCTGCGGTAGCAAGTCGAGCACCCTCGAACAAATTTAAATTTGGAGAATACAAGCAACTCAATGGGAAGGACTGTCCTTTGTGTAAGCAAACCTTCGCCCGCGCATGTCACGCGGAACCTGATTCTGGAACGCGCCGGTTATCGTGTGATATCCGTCGACGGGCCGGAAGAGGCCATGCACATCGTCGCCAGCTTTCCGGTCGACGCTGTAGTGTTTGGAGACTCGATGCTCCCGAAACAACGGATCGAACTGGCTCACGCTCTCAAAAACCTCGAGCGTTCGGTTCCGATCGTGGTCCTGAACAATCCCGGAGGCACACAGTTCGCCCCGGGGATGGTCGACGAGCAGCTTGGGCCGCTCGGCGATCCTCATCTTTTGCTGGAAGCGCTGACGCGGGTCCTGGACCACGACGGTCATAAACTCCGCGACGGACATCCCCATGTCGATGGACGCCGGCAGTCTTCGGATGGGAATGGGCCGGCCAGCGATGGCAATAATGGTTAGGCATTTCCCCGGTCTGTAAAAATCTTTTTTGCGAGCAAAACAAAATTTATGGCTGCACGTACCAACCTTAAGAAGAAACCATCTCCTCCAGAGAGCGCCAACCTGGCTCTGGAGAAAGTTCCCACCGGCATTCGCGGCCTTGACCAGGTTACTCATGGCGGCTTTCCCAAGGGACGCACCGCTCTGGTTTGTGGCGGCCCCGGCGCAGGAAAGACGCTGCTGGGCCTTGAATTCCTGGTGCGCGGAGCACTCTTGTATAACGAGCCCGGCGTCTGCCTGGCGCTGGAAGAAACCGCTGAAGAGCTGGTAACCAACATGGCTTCGCTGGGTTACGACTTGCCCGCGCTGATCAAAGCCAAGCGTATCGCGATTGATTACGTTCACATCGAGCGCAAACAGATTGAGGAAACCGGCGAGTACGATCTGGAAGGGCTCTTTATCCGGCTGCGCGCGGCCATTGACCAGGTGAAGGCCAAACGGGTCCTGCTGGATACCATTGAGCTTCTTTTTCTCGGGCTGAAGAATGAGGGCATCGTTCGCGCCGAGCTGCGCCGGCTGTTTCACTGGCTGAAAGATGCCGGCGTCACCGCTGTGGTCACGGCCGAGATGGGGGACAAAGCCCTCACGCGCTACGGGCTGGAAGAGTATGTGGCTGACTGCGTTCTGGTGCTTGACCATCGCGTCAACGAACAGATTTCCACCCGGCGCCTGCGTGTGGTGAAGTATCGCGGCTCTTCGCACGGCACCAACGAGTATCCATTTCTGATCGACAATGAAGGCATCTCGGTTGTCCCCATCACCTCAATGGGACTGACCCATACCGCTTCCACTGAGCGACTCCCCTCTGGTGTGCCGAGCCTGGATACCATGCTGGGAGCGAAGGGGTTTTTCCGTGGCAGCAGCATCCTGATCACCGGCACGGCGGGAACAGGCAAATCCAGTTTCGCCGCGGCTTTTGCCAGCGCCGCGTGTTCTCGCGGCGAACGCGCGCTTTATTTCGCTTACGAGGAATCGCCCAGCCAGATCCTGCGCAACATGAGTTCAGTGGGAATCAATCTGGAAAGATGGATCAAGAAGGGCCTGCTCAAGATCCATGCCACTCGCCCCACGGCCGCGGGACTTGAATCCCACCTGGCGGTGATGTATCACGAGATTCAGGATTTCAGGCCCAGCGTGGTCATTGTGGACCCCATCACCAACCTTGTATCCGCCGGGGAATTGAACTCAGTGAAGGCGATGCTCACCCGCCTGATTGACTTCCTCAAGCTAAAACACATCACCGCCATGTTTACCAACCTGGTTTTTGGCCTGGAGATTGAAGAAACTGCCGTGGGCATTTCCTCGTTGATGGACAGCTGGGTGGTGTTGCGCGATGTGCCCCACGGTGAAGCGGAACGCGTAAGAACACTGAATCTCTTGAAATCGCGAGGTATGTCGCACGATACCCGCATGCACACCTTTACTTTGAGCAACAAAGGAATTGACATCCATGGCAACTAGAAAGGACTCAGGAAAATCGGGTCGCTTGGCGAAAGCCGCGGGAAGGAACGGACAAAAGGTCCGCCCGTTTAAGCCTCCGTTGTGGGAACTGCGGCTCTACGTCGCCGGCATGACGCCGACTTCGATCCGAGCTTTTGAAAACCTCAAGAACCTTTGCGAGGAGCACTTACATGGCGTCTACAAGATTCAGGTAGTCGATCTTCTGGAGAGGCCCACTCTGGCCCGTGGCGACCAGATTGTCGCTGTACCAACCCTGGTCCGGCGCCTGCCAACACCGGTGAAAAAGATCATTGGCGATTTGTCCAACACAGAGCGAGTGCTGGTGGGCCTTGATCTCCGCCCCACGGGAAGCTGGCGGTGATTCGCAGAGCCATGAAACCTAAGTCCGCAACCATTTTGTTGCTGGCCGACCGCCGTCATAGCCAGGCTGCCAAGGTGCTGAAGGCATCGGGCTATCGGTTGACTCTGTCGTTCACGCCGGACCACGCTGTCGCTATCTGCGTCAACAACCACGTGGATGCCGTAGTGCTGGACCAGGAGCATTTCATCCAGACTGAAGGCTGGTCTGTGGCCCAGTCACTCAAGATGATCCGCAATAGTCTGTGCGTGATTCTGGTGGTGCGGGGAAAGATCATCGGCCATACGGTGCCGGCAGGCGTGGACATCGTGGTCTCAGATCACGATCCCCAGGCCCTGCTTGCTTCGCTGAAGAATTTGTTGAAAGGTTTCTGAAAAAAGAAAGGCTTCTGAAAAGAAGATCAGGCCGCGGGCGCCCAGGCCTTGAGCAGTTCATCGCGAAATTCACTGCCGTAGTGGCGGCCAAGATCGGTTACGGCACGCGTCAAGTTGGAGTACAGCGTGAAGAACCTCATGCCGCATACCTCGCCGAGTTCGGCCAGGCTGGGAGCCGCAAACGGCATCCACGGTTGGGTGCGGAAAACCATCCAGAATTTGATCTTGATCAACGACAGCACGGCATAGATACGGAACTCAATGGCTGCGCTGTGAAGCCGGCGCGCGCAATCGCGATAGCACTCGCTGTATTCCTCGCTCTGCCCGATAATCTCCCTTTGCAATTCGGCATTGGACCATTCCAGCAGGATATGCGCGTTATGGGACATGCGATTGAGGTGTTCGCGAACAAAGTGCAGGCTCCGGCGCTGCTCCAGGCGCAGGGCCAGGCCGGTCATGGCCGAACGCAGATAGTCCTCGGTTTGAGGGTTCAGGAGCTGGAAAACATTGGCTGAATCCACTGGCTGAAGGAATGCGGGAACGTCACGGATGGTACGGCAGGGAAATCGCGAGAGCCGTCCGAAGAATAGATACAGCGCGGAGGCGCCTAGAACTGCAAGAAACACGAGCAGCAAAAAGTAGAAACTCATGGCCTAAAGATGCCCTTTACTTCTTGTCTATACCTCTGCAACTGTTCCAGGAATATTTCGGGTGTAAACAAGTGCCGGAAGTCACGGAAAGGATCATCTGGCTCAGGCCGAACAAAGGAAGCCAGCCATACCGTCACTGCAACACAGTATGCCACAGTGGGAATGTATTGAAAGAAGATTATGAATTTTAATCCCAGGCCGGTGCGTACCAAGGTACCCAGGAGAATTCCGGCGGCGGCAATGCCAAATCCCGCGGCGATGCCAAAGTCGTATTGGCGATAGTCCAGGTCAAAAAAGCGCGCGAGCACGAAGATGAGAAAGAAAACACCCAGCTGCAGACATCGCACTGCAATTTGCAGCGAAAAGATCACCACCAGCAAGGGCTCCGTATCCACCGCCACATGAACCACAGCCATGAGGGTTGACACTGCAACCATCATCACGCCCACACCAGGCAGCAGCCATCTGAACCAGCGCAAACTGTTGAAGTTCTGGAAAATATGGCGGAAGACTTCATAAATGGCTAGAAAGCCCAGCAGGGCGTAGATAGCTTCAGCGCACCAATAGAGATAAAAATATTTCACACCATTGCTGTGGCGCAGCAGCAAAGCCAGTTTGCAAACTTCTGCACATACTGCAAAAAAGGTGTACGCCAGGAAGAATGGGAATTTACGGAACACTCGCCGCAACAACAACACTCCGGCCAGTAAGGTCTGCATGACCGGCGGGATCAAGGCCAGAATGATTCCTGACTTATTCACGGTGTGAGAGCGTCAGCTTACTCCAGCCATACGGCCCGCACCAACTGGAATCACTCCGGGCGGCGGAAGCTTATTTCCCTGGGCAGGTGGTTGGCGTACACATCGGAGGTGGGCAACCGCCATCCGCCATCAGCGGAGTGGCAAAACATGCCGAAAGCAGAACCAGGGCCAGTAATAAACGAGTAAGCGACTTCATGTTGAAAATCTCTCCCGCAAGGGACTTTCCTGGGCAAACGATAAGGACTCTTGCTGCAGTAGAGTCCGTACGCGTCGTGTTTGATATATATCGCCGAACGAATTTTTATCGGCACATCTACGTTTTGCGCCGTTCGATCGTCGATATAGCTCCTGCGTGTGCAAAAGCATTCCTAGGACCAACCCTGCAAAAGTCAGGACCAGCTTTGCGGGAAAGCGTCAGCGTGCGGTTGCCCCAAAGCTGTGAGCTCTTGTAACTTGTTTATATGCAGAGGGATTGCTATCGCTGCGGAAGGCCGGTGGACGAAGATGCTTCCGTTTGTCCTGTCTGCAAGGCGCCACAAATAAGGGTACCGACCTCGCAGCCGGAGGAAATTGAGTTCCACTCAGAACAGGAAGCCCATTATCCCGCAGGAACACCCGCGCCTGGCCCTCCCGGCCCGATTGCGAATCATGCCATTGCATGGGGGGATTTTTTTCGGCTTGCCTCGCCGCTCTCTGCCCTGACCGGAATTCTTGCGGTCGCCATTCCCATCCTCGGCTTGTTTCTCATGCTTCCTTTCAGCGTCAGATGGGTAATATTTCGCTATCGCTCGCAGCACCCGGCCCCAATGAACCGCGTACAAGGCGCGCGCTTGGGAGCCTTCGCGGGGATGCTGAGTTTCCTCTCTTTCCTGATTTTCTCGCTGGCCACCATCTCCCTTAAACACGAGGCCGTGAGCAGGATGCTTGAGGAAAGCATCAAAGACAATCCGAACCCGCGAAACCAGCAATTGCTTCAGGTACTGTCCACTCATGACGGGTTTATTGCATTCCTGGTCCTTTCCCTGTTGATCGCCATGGTCTTGTTTTTCCTGCTCGGGATCGCCAGCGGAGCTCTGGCGGTACCCGCATGGGACCGGCGGAAGCGTCCTTGATTGCGGGTTGGCGCATTCCGCCGCCATCAGATATCATGCGGTGACTATGAACACCGCCCCCTCTCGCCTCCCTAATCTCCGTATCAAGGGTCGTCTAATGTCCGGTTCAGAGATTGAACGGACCCTGGTCCGCCTGGCGCACCAGATTGTGGAAAAGAACAACGGCGTGGAAGACCTTGTGCTGGTGGGAATTAAGCGCCGCGGCGTACCCCTGGCCACCAGGCTGGCCTCGCTGATCGAACAAATTGAAAAGACTCCGGTGCCGGTCGGCACCCTCGACATTACCCTGTACCGCGATGATCTCTCTACCGTGGGCGCGGCTCCGGTGATCAAAAAAACCACCCCGCTGGGCACTGAGGTGGCGAACAAGAATGTGATCCTGCTGGATGACGTGCTTTATACCGGTCGGACCGTGCGTGCCGCCATGGACGCCCTGTTCGATCACGGCCGGCCCCGCCGCGTGCAACTCTGCGTGCTGATTGACCGCGGCCATCGCGAACTGCCCATTGAAGCCGCCTTTGTGGGCCGCAACGTTCAGACCAGCGACAACGAGATCATCGAGGTAAAGCTTTCCGAGATCGACAAGGAAGAGCAGGTGCTGCTGGTGGAGCGCACTGATTAGCCAATGGCTCGCACCCGTTCGTTACTCGAACTCGAGCGCCTCTCGGCAGATGAAATAACCTCTTTCCTCCGGCTGGCCCGCCGTATGCACTCCCGACCGCCCCGGCCCATGCTGAGGGGAAAACGCATTGCTCTGCTGTTCTATGAGTCTTCCACGCGGACGCGTGTCTCTTTTGAGTTTGCCGCCAAAATGCTGGGAACGCATACCTCGCTGATCAGCGCCACGGCTTCAAGCATTGAAAAGGGCGAATCGCTGGTGGATACCGGCAAGACCCTGCAGGCGCTGGGCGCGGATTGCATCGTCGTGCGCCATCCCTCCTCCGGCGCTCCGCATGTGCTGGCACGCTCGCTGAAGATTCCCATCATCAACGCCGGTGACGGCATGCATGAGCATCCGTCACAGGGCCTGCTCGATGCCTACACCATTCTGCGCCACAAGAAATCGCTGAAGGGATTGCGCGTTACCATGATCGGCGATATCAAGCACAGCCGCGTGGTACGGTCCAACGTTCATCTGCTGGCAAAGTTCGGCGCTCAGGTTGTGCTCTGTGGTCCGCCGGAGCTGCTGCCTGACTATGCGGCGTCGCTGGCCCCCGGAGTGAAAGTTACGCGCCATCTGGAAGAAGGCGTCCGCAAAGCCGACGTGGTGATGATGCTGCGCGTCCAAAAGGAACGGCTGGCCGGCCTGAAGCTGGATGCAGATGCTTACGTGGCGCACTACCAGCTCACCGCGGAGCGCCTGAAACTGGCGAAACATGACGCTCTGGTGATGCATCCCGGACCCATGATTCGCGGTATGGAAATCCAAAGCGAGGTTGCCGACGGGCCCCAGGCCGTGATTGAAGAACAGGTACAGAACGGGGTTTACGTCCGGATGGCAATCCTGGCGTCGTGCCTGGGGGTGGCGTGAGAACCACGGATCAGCCGCGAATTGACGCGAATGAACGCGAAAGAAAGCATTGGGATTTGTGTCATCAAATCGTCGGCATTTTCTATTCGGTGTATAACGAGTTGGGGCATGGATTTCTCGAAGCTGTGTACGAAGAAGCTCTGTACGTCGGCCTGACCGAAGCAGGATTGAGTGTCACGCGACAAATCGCCACGCCGATTTGGTTTCGTGGCAGAGTAATCGGCGAATACAAGGCTGATCTCGTCGTAAATAATGTAGTCCTGCTTGAACTAAAAGCTGTCCGTGTGCTTGACCCGTCACACGAGGCCCAAGTCCTGAATTATCTGCGTGCAACCGATATTGAAGTAGGTCTTCTGCTCAACTTCGGCCCCAAGCCTCATTTCAAACGGTTTGTTTTTGAGAATAGCAATAAAGGAATTCGTGTTCATTCGCGTGCATTCGCGGCTAAATAGGTTTTGCATTTGAACAATAAAAGCACTCTCGCAATCCGCCACGGCCTCCTTCTCGATCCTTCCGAGCATCTCGAAGGCAAATACGATCTTTTGCTGAAAGATGGCCGGGTGGCGGAGATCGCGGCCCATGGCAAGCTGCGTGGCAAGGCTGACGACACTTTCAACGCCCGCGGGCTGGTCGTCGCGCCGGGCTTCATTGATATTCACGTTCATCTGCGTGAGCCCGGCCAATCGCACAAAGAGACCATCGCCAGCGGAACCCTGGCCGCCGCGGCCGGAGGCTTTACCTCCGTCTGCACCATGCCCAACACCAGCCCTGTCAATGATTCAGCCGAGATCACCCGCTGGATGCTCGATCCCGCCCGCGGCGCTCACGTCAACGTCTTCCCGGTAGCCGCCGCTACCGTCGGGAGCAAGGGCGAGCAACTCACGGACTTTGCCGCGCTCAAGCGCGCCGGCGCAGTCGCCCTGAGCGACGACGGCAAGCCCATTCTCGACGACAAGATCATGCGCCAGTCTCTGATGGCCGCCGCCGCCCTGAATATGCCGGTTGTCCAGCACGCGGAGGATTGCCGGATGACGGAAGGCGCCGCGATGAATGCCGGTCCCACGGCGTTTCGGCTTGGTTTGCGCGGCTGGCCCAGCGAGGCTGAAAGTTCGATTGTGGAACGCGATATCCGCCTGGCGGCAGAGACCAAAGCGCGCTACCACGTTGCTCATCTCTCGACTGCCGCGGCACTGCGCGCCGTGCGCAAGGCCAAGCACAATCATCTGCATGTGACGTGCGAGATCACGCCGCACCACTTCACCCTGCTGGACGAAGACATTGGACAATACGATACCAACTACAAAATGAACCCGCCGCTACGCTCGCATGAGGACCGCGACGCCCTGCTTGCTGGCCTGGCGGATGGCGCAGTCGATTGTGTCGCCACTGACCATGCTCCCCACGCCGCGCATGAAAAGAACCAGGAGTTTGACCGCGCACCCTTCGGCATTACCGGTCTTGAGACTGCGTTGGGCCTGTGCGTGTCAGTCCTGCACTATCGCCACAATATTCCCCTGCGGCGCATCGTTGAGTTGCTTTCGACCAATCCAGCGCGCGTCATGAACCTGCAAGGCCGAGGCACGCTGGCCGTCGGCGCGCGCGCCGACGTTACAATCTTCGATCCGGCAAAGAAATGGACTTATCACGTCGCACAGTCACACTCGAAATCCAGGAATTCTCCGTTTGACGGAAAGCACATGCAGGGGAGAGTGGTGGCGACGGTGGTTGGTGGCGCATTAGCATTTCGAGCGTAGTGAGGAATCCCTACCGTCTTATTGCAGTTATTGAATTGAGTGCGGATCAGAACCGGAGTGGCCGCGAACCAACACGGGCCACAAATCTCCTGGACGATTCGCGTTCATTCGCGTTAAATTTGAGGCCAAGTTCCCCATCTGCGCAATCTGCGGCAAGCTTTTCGACGATAGCTACTTGATAATCCCCATCCGCGTCCCCACCTTCTTCAGCACTTCCAGCGCTCGCGTTAGCTGATCTTGCGTGTGGGTAGCCGTCATGATGGTCCGGAGGCGGGCCTTGCCCTCCGCCACGGTGGGAAAAGCAATGCCCGGCGTGAAGACGCCTTCCTTGAACAGTTCGCGGCTGAATTCCATCGCGAGTCTTCCCTCTCCCACGATGATCGGCGTAATCGGCGTCTCGCTGGCCGGCGTGGCGGTCCCGCCGATGTTGAAGCCAAGCAGCCCGAGTTCCTTCTTGAAGAACCGGGTATTGGCCCACAGCTTGTCCATCAGTTCGGGCTCCTGTTCAAGAACGTCGAAGGCGGCAATGCAGGTGGCCGCGACAGATGGCGGATGCGAGGTGGAAAACAAAAACGGCCGCGCGCGGTGGTAAAGAAAATCAATTAGCTCTTTTGAACCGCAAACATAGCCACCCAGCGCGCCCACGGCCTTCGATAGCGTGCCGACCTGCACGTCCACTCGTCCGTGGACTTTGAAATGGTCCGGCGTGCCCCGGCCGTTTGCGCCCAGCACGCCGGAGGCGTGCGCGTCATCCACCATCATGATGGCGCCGTATTTCTCCGCCAGGTCGCACAGCGCGGGCAGCGGGCCGATGTCGCCATCCATGGAAAAGACACCGTCGGTGATGATCAGCTTGTGGCCCGGCTCGCCGGCAACCTCTTTCAGCAGCTCTTCCGCGTGGGCGGCATCTTTATGGCGAAACACCTTGATCTTGGCCCGCGAGAGCCGCGCACCGTCAATGATGCTGGCGTGATTCAGCTCGTCCGAGATAATGAAGTCTTCTTTCCCCAGGATGGCCGAAACCGTGCCGGCGTTCGCCGCAAAGCCGGACTGAAACACCACGCACGCCTCTGTCTTCTTGAAACGCGCGATTTTCTCCTCCAACTCCATGTGGATGTTCATGGTGCCGCTCACCGTGCGCACCGCGCCTGAGCCCACGCCATATTTCTTGGTTGCCGCAATGGCCGCTTCGCTCAGCTTGGGATGAGTGGTCAGCCCCAGATAGTTGTTCGAAGCCAGGTTGATCACCCGCTTGCCGTCAAAGACGCACTCCGGCGCCTGTGGCTCCTCCAGCACACGCAGAGCGAAGTGTGTGCCCTTCTGGCGAAGCTCGTTCATCTGGTCGGCAAGGTAGGAAAGCTGGGGACGGGTGCTGGTGGTTGGCATGTCTTGCTCCTCAAGAAAAGTCTTTGCCGCTGATTTACGCAGATAAGCGCAGATCAAAAATCATTTGGCCGCGAATCAACGCGAATAGACGCGAATAATTCGGGGGTTATCCCTACAACAACTATGGCGAATCCGAGTTGGCCGCAACGACCCTTTGGCCATAAACAGAAGCCCTTTCCTGATTCGTGTTCATTCGCGAAATTCGCGGCAATACTTCTTGATCAGCGTTCATCTGCGAAAATCTGCGGCTAATTCTTCGGCATTCCATTCGGATACAACAAAATTTTACTCGACTCACCAGTCCGCAGCCGATCCATGCCTTTGCTGAAGTCGGCCATCGCCATGCGGTCCGTGATTACCGGGTCCAGGTCAAGCTTGTTCGCCTTGAGCAGCGCATTCATCTGGAACCATGTCTTGTACATCAGGCGGCCGTTGATGCCCTGCACCAGCGCGCCTTTAAAAATAATGTCATTTGCCAGGTTGAGTTCCATCGGCTTGGACGGGATTCCCAGCAGTGACGCTCTGCCGCCCAGCCGCAGGATCTTGAATCCCAGCCGGATCGCGTCCGGGTGGCCCGACATTTCTAGGATTACATCCACTCCCGTGCCGCCGGTGGTATCCATGACCTGCTCATAAACGTTGTCCTTGGCGGGATTCAGGACGTGATCGGCCTTCATCTTTGCCGCCAGCTTGCGCCGATGATCGTTGATCTCCAGCGCATACACTTCGCTGGCTCCGCAGGCCCGGGCCACAGCAATGCAGAACAATCCAATAGGGCCGCAGCCGATCACTGCAACTGTCTTGGCGGCAATCTCTCCGGCCAATACCGTATGCACGGCGTTGCCCAAAGGGTCCAACACGCTGGCATAGTCGGGCGGAATGCCGGGATCAATCTTCCAGATATTTGACTCAGGGATCTTCACGAACTCGGCGAATGCGCCATTGGCGTCCACTCCAATGATCTTCACGTGCTGGCAGATGTGGGCTTCGCCGGTACGGCACTGGTAGCACTTGCCGCAGGCCACATGCATTTCGGCGGAGACAAAATCGCCTTCCTTCACCGCGGTCACGTTCTTGCCCACGGCCACCACATGCCCGCAAAACTCATGCCCGGGAATCAGCGGCGGCTTGATGCGGTTCTGCGCCCACTGGTCCCAGTTGTATATGTGCAAATCAGTGCCGCAGACCGAGGCCACCTTCACTTTCACCAGGACATCGTCAGGGCCAATCTGCGGGACGGGCATCTGGCGGACGTCCGCTCCCGGCGCGGCCTCCGGTTTTACTACGGCAAGCATGGTTTCAGACATTCAATTCCTAAGCGTGATGAGATGAGACGGGCAAACTCCTCATTTTAACAAATGCTGTCGCGCCTGGACGTGTAGGCCAGCAAACCCATCTGCCCCGGCTCGTATCCTCCTCTGGGGACGACACGCTGCCTGGCCGTTTCTCACCTCTGTCAGGGAAATGAGAATCTTCGTTTGCATCGGCGCAGAAAAGTGTTCATAATTAAATAACTGGTTAATTAAATGGCGTCAGCCCTCAAATCCGGCAAATCAGGCTCCCGCGGTGAACCCGAGAAGACGCGGGCAGCCATCCTCAAGGCCGCGCTGGAGGAATTCTCCCATGAAGGCGTAACGGGAGCGCGCACCGATGAGATCGCGCGCCGTGCCGGCGTGAACAAGGCCCTGCTCTACTACTACTTCAAGGATAAAGACGGTCTCTACATGGCTGCGCTGGAGCAGGTCTTTTCCGGACTCCATGAGCGTGTTGGCAAGGTGCTGGAACGCACCGACCTGCCGCCGCGGGAGAAACTGCTGCTGTACGTGCAGACCCATTTCGATTACATCGCCAGCGCGCCGTTCTATCCCCGCCTGGTGCAGCGTGAATTCATGCGCAGTTCAGGCAGGTCGCTTTCGCCGGCGGGCAGCAGGATGATGGAACGGCATGGCCGCCCGATTTACAGCCGGCTGGAAAAGCTGATCACTGAAGGCATCGCGGCCGGCGATTTCCGCAAGGTCGATCCGGTCCAGACTGTGACCTCAATCATTGGGACCATTGTTTTCTATTTCATCAGCATGCCGGCACAGCAGTTCATGCATGCCGGCGATCCCGGCTCGCCGGAGCGGATTGCCGCGCGCCGAACGGCCGTGCAGGATTTCATCTGCGCCGCGGTGTTCACGCCGGCGGCGGCAAAGAAGGTCTGCCATTCGTGAGCCAACGCAATAAATTCTTTGGATTTCTCGGCGTGCTTCTGGTCATCGCCGCCGTGTACTACTTTCTTTCCACAGACCGCTCGCCCGACCTGGTGTTGATCGGTACGGTGGACGCCAACCAGGTAGTGGCCAGCCCGAAGATGAGCGGCCGCATTGAACGCCTGGCCGTGGATGAAGGGACCGAGGTCAAGGCCGGGGACACCATCGCGGTGCTGGACGCGCAGGAGCTTACCGCCGATCGCCAGGCGGCTGAAGCAGTGCTGGCCAGCCTGCGTCACCAGGTTTCACAGACTCGCGCCACGGAACAACAGACGGCAGGGGAAACAACCAGCGGCGTGGTCAATGCCCAGGCACGATTACGCGCGGCCCAGGCCACGCTCCTGCAGGAGCAGGCTGATCTGCAACGCATCCAGGGAGACACGCGGCGAGCGGTGGAACTGGCCCGGCAGGGTGTGGCTTCGCAACAGCAGTCAGACCAGGCAACGGCGCAACTGAAAGCGCAGGAAGCGCTGGTACGCGCCGGCGAAGACCAGGTCCGCGCGGCGCAGGCCGATCTGGATACAGCGCAGGCACACACTCGCCAGACCCAGGCCGCGCAAAGCACAGTTGCTTCGACACGCGCGCAACAACTTAATGCCAAAGCGCAGTTGGAAGCAGCGGAGGCCAGGCTGGGCTATACCAAGGTCCTGGCTCCTGTATCTGGAATCGTCACCGTCAGGGCGGCGCGCGAAGGTGAAGTGGTAAACCTGGGCCAGCCCATCGCCATCATCACCGACCTGGGCGATACGTGGGTTCGCGCCGCGATACCGGAGACACAAGCCGTTCATATCGCGCTGGGCGATCAGCTGAACGTGCGCCTGCCGTCCGGCGACATCGTTCCCGGCAAGGTGATCTTCAAGGCGCCGGAAGCGGATTTTGCCACGCAACGCGATGTAAGCCGGCGCAAACGCGACATCAAGGCCATCTCGCTGAAGCTCTCTATCGACAACAGCAAGAAAAACCTGGTGCCTGGAATGACCGCGGAAATACTGGTTCCCAAGTCGAAGGTGAATCCGTGAGTGAAGTTGCCGCGCCGCCCAAAGCTATCCAGGTAATCGACATTGTGAAGCGCTATGGGAACTTCACCGCCGTGGATGGTGTCTCTTTCGACGTGGCGGAAGGCGAAGTTTTCGGCTTGCTGGGACCCAATGGCGCTGGCAAATCAACGCTGATCCGGATGATGACCACGCTGCTGGAAATTACCGCCGGCACCGCGCTGATTGAAGGCTCGGATGTGCGAACTGACCCGAACCGGGCGCGGCGCAACATTGGCGTGATTCCCCAGGCCATGACCAGTGACGGCGATCTTACAGTGTGGGAAAACCTGAGCATTTACTCCAAACTTTACGGAATTGCCGCAGCCGATCGCGAAAAATCCATCGACGAACTGCTGGCGCTGGTTGACCTTAACCAGTGGCGGGATGCGCCGGCGAGAAATCTTTCCGGCGGCATGCGGCGCAGGCTGGAGATCGCGCGCGGCCTGGTCCATCGGCCAAAGATTTTTTTTCTCGATGAACCTACAACCGGGCTTGATCCGGTCTCGCGCGTGGCCGTTTGGGAGATGATCACCAATATCAAACAGCAACGAAACCTTACCGTGCTGATCACCACCCACTATATGGATGAAGCCGATCGCCTGTGCGACCGCATTGCCATTGTCGACCACGGAAAGCTGGTGGCGCTGGATTCACCGCGCGCTCTCAAGTCCAGCATTCCGGGATCGAGCGTGATTGAAGCCCAGTTTCTGCACCCGCCGTCTGACTGGCAGCGGACGCTGGAAAAACTTACCGCCGTTCAATCCGTACAGCCGGAGGGCGCGGACATGTATCGCCTGCTGACCGACGATGGGTCGAAAACCACCACCGACCTGGTTGAAACGGCAGTCCGCTCGAACGTGGTGGTGAAGACGCTTACCGTGCAAAGCACCACGCTGGATGACGTGTTTGTTCACTACACCGGGCGCCAGCTGCGCGACCAGATGGTGGATTCTCCGCTGTACCAGTCTCCCGTGGCGTGGGGCAAGTAACCATGCGCAGCTTCTTCCAGAGCGGACGCATGATGGCCATTGTGGAGCGCGACCTGCGGAAATTTTTCCGCTCACCCGCGCTGATGATGGCCGCCATGGTCTTCCCCCTGGTCCAGCTGATCGTGCTGGGCAACGCTTTCGGCGGCAAGATCCGCGACGCCAAGATTGGGATCGTCAGCCATGACACCGGCCCCCAGGCCATCCGCGTGATTGAGGCGCTGCGCGCGGTGCAAAGCAACGCCCGAACCTTTGCGCCCATCACGTACACCGACGAAAAAGAGATGGTGGACGCGGTGCGCAAAGGCGACTTGAACGCCGGCCTGGTGATACCGCCGCAGTTCTCGCGCGACGTCTATGAGCATGCGCGGCCGCATATCGGCCTGGTCCTGGACAACACCGATAATTTCATGACCTCCACCTTTGAAGATGAGTTGACGCAACTGGTGGAGGCGCTCAACCAGCCTGACGTACAGCCTCGGGTGGTACAGCAGACGGCTTTGCAGGTAGTGGAGCTTTATCCCTACATCGAATACATGAAATACCTGCTGCCGGGATCGATCACTCTCGCCATGTTCGTGAGCGTGATGATCGGCGGCGGTATTGTGTATATCGACGACAAAGCGCGCGGCGTTCATGAAGGCTACCTGGTAACGCCAATCACGAAGCTCGAACTGGTAGCGGGCCTGAACGTGGCGGGGGCGTTCAAAGCCATGGGCGCGGGCATTGTGCTTACCATCATTGGATCGCTGATCGCCGGCGTGGGCTCCACGTTTCAGCCAGCCAATCTCTTCTGGCTGCTGCTGCTGATCGCGGCCACGTCCTTCGCTTTTATCTCCATGATGTTTGTGATGATGGTCCGGGTGAACGATCCCTTGATCCCGCGGGCGATCTTCGGCATCCTGAACACGCTGTTGTATTTTCCCAGCGGCGCCATTTATCCCATACAGGCTTTTCCCAAATGGCTGCAATGGATCGCCTGGGTGGACCCGTTCACTTATTCCGTGCATGGGTTCAAGGCGGTGCTGCTCAAGGGGGTGGGCCTGGCTGCAATCTGGCCTGACCTGCTGTATCTTGGTGGGTTCGCGGCGGTGGCGTTCGTACTATCGACGCTGTTGTTCAAACGCACTCTTTGAGGATCTCTATGGCACTGTTGGATGCAAAAGAATACGATCCCCGGCCGGCGCAGCGCCGCAACCGGCTCATCGCGACCGTGGTTCTCATCGCGGTAGCGGTCGCGGTTTATCTCTACCTGACGCGCCACAGCACGCAGATCAGGGTGATCAACAATTTCTTCCAGGCACTGGAGCAAAAGAATTATGACGCCGCTTACGGCATCTATCAGGGCGATCCGGACTGGAAGCAGCATCCGGAGAAGTACCCCGGCTATACCCTCAACCAGTTCGTCCTCGACTGGGGACCGCAAGGCGAATACGGCACCATTACCAGCCATCATGTGGATTGCGCGCTGACGCCGCCGAAAAGAAATTTTGTTCCTCCCAGCGGGGCGGTGGTGGTGGTCACCATCAATAACCGCGCGGAACCCAGGTCCATGTGGGTGGAGAACAAGACCAGGTCGATCAGCGATTCGCCCGTTGGGAAAGTCCTTTGCCACGGGCAGTAGTAGCAAGCGGGATTCTACTCTTTTGCCGCAGCCGCGAAAAGATTGCTCACCTTCTGAACAGAAGCTTCGTCTTCAGCGTTCAGACAGGTCTGGGCGCGATCAATCTGGCGCATCAAGCCCGTGAGCACCTTGCCCGGCCCCACCTCGATGAAGGTTGAGACGCCGAGACCAATCAGGGTCTGCATGCATTTTTCCCATTGCACCGCAGCCGTCACCTGGCGCACCAGCGCCTGGCGTGAACCTTCGCCTGTAGTCTTGGCGGTGGCGTCAACGTTGCTGATAACCGGGAGCTCGGGGTTGGCGAAATGCAGCGCCTGCAGATCCGTCTCCAGACGGTCCTGCGCCGGCTGCATGAGCGAGCAATGGAAAGGCGCACTCACTTCCAGCATGACGGCGCGCTTGGCGCCGCGCGATTTGGCCAGTTCGGCTGCGCGCTCCACCGCCTTCTGGTTGCCGGAGATTACGATCTGTCCTGGTGAATTGATGTTGGCCGGAGAGACCACCTGGCCTTGCGCCGCTTCAGTGCAAACCTGCTGCAACTGGTCCAGCGACATGCCCAGGATGGCCGCCATTCCACCTTCGCCGGCCGGCACCGCTTCCTGCATATAACGCCCGCGGTTGCGCACGGTACGCACCGCTTCAGCAAAGGGAACAGTGCCCGCGGCCACGTGGGCTGAATACTCGCCCAGGCTGTGACCGGCGGCAAACTGCGGAACAATTCCCTTCTCCTGGAGCACACGCGCCACCGCAGTGCTCATGGTCAGGATTGCGGGCTGGGTATTCTCCGTAAGCTTGAGCTGGTCGTCTGGACCTTCAAAGCATAGTTTGGAAATCGCGAAGCCCAGTGCGTCGTCAGCCTCCTGAAAAGTGTGGCGTGCAACGGGATAAAGAGCGGCAAGTTCCTTGCCCATGCCGGCTGCCTGCGATCCCTGTCCGGGGAAAAGAAATGCGATTTTGCCGTGGCTCATGCGGTCTCTTCCGCCTCGCGGGCGCTGCCCAATTCTTTGGCTATGTGGGTGTTGATGCCAGATTCGTAAAATTCTTTGGCCACACGGATGGCGTTCTTGATGGCATTGGCGTTGGAGCGTCCGTGGCCGACAATGGCCACTCCTTTCAGTCCGAGCAGTGGCGCTCCGCCGTACTCAGCATAGTCCAGCTTGCGGCCGAAGTTGGTGAAGGCTTTGCGCGCCAGCAGGGCTCCGACCTGCGAGGTGATGGTCGAGGTAAGAGATTCTTTGAGCAGGAAGCGCACCGCCTCCACCAGGCCTTCAGAAATCTTCAGCGCGACGTTTCCAACGAATCCGTCGCAGACAATTACATCCACCTTGCCCGAGTAAAGATCGCGGCCTTCAACGTTGCCGACGAAGTTCAGCGGCAGTTCCTTGATCAAGGCGTGGGCCTTGCGGGTCAGGTCGTTGCCTTTGCCTTCTTCTTCCCCGATGGAGAGGATGCCGACGGTAGGCCGGGAATTCTTGAAGATGGCGCTGTAATACCTCGCTCCCATCAGCGCGAACTGGGCCAGGTTATGCGGCTTGGAATCAACGTTGGCCCCAACATCGATCAGGATTGACGGTTTGGTCTTTCCCGCGGAGGTGGGAAACACATTGGCGAGCGCGGGACGGTCAACAGCCGCCAGAGAGCCCAGCACCATCTTGGCCGCGGCCATGGCCGCTCCGGTGTTGCCGGCAGTGACAAAACCAACCGCACGCTTCTCTTTTACCAGACGCAGGCCAACGTGCATGCTGGAGTCGCGCTTGGTGCGCACCGCCTGCACGGCCTTTTCTTCCATCTCGATGACCTGGGTCGCGTTTACGACGTCAATGGCCAGGTTACGGGCGGTAGGATGAACTGCTAGTTCCTGGCGCAGCCTGGCTTCAGGACCTACCAGGATTACGCGAATCCCGTAATTGCGAACGGCCAGCAGGGCCCCTTCAATTTCGGGCCGAGGATGCCGGTCTGAGCCCATTGCATCTACAGCGATGACGGTTTCCAATGAGGCCTGCTCTTAGCTGGTTTCTTTTACTTCAACTACTTCACGGCCTTTGTAGTATCCGCACTTGGGACAGACACGATGCGGCATCTTTTTCTCATGGCAGTTGGGGCACTCTGAAGCAGAGTGCGCGGTGAGGAAGTCATGGGCGCGACGACTCGAGGTGCGTGCTTTCGAGTGCCGCCGTTTTGGATTTGGCATTGAGTTCCCTTTCTCCGGCGCCGGCACAGGCACAGCGCGCTATTTTCTATCGTTCCAGTTTCTTGCGAATATCTTCCAGCGCCGACCAGCGCGGATCGGGCATGGTCGTGACGCAATCACAACTTTCCACATTGAGGTTTTTCCCGCATTGCGGGCAGAACCCTTTGCAGTCAGTACGGCAGAGCTGCTTTACAGGAAGGGCGAGCAATATCTGCTCTTTCAGCACGTCTTCCAGCAGCAGCCCTTCACCTTGATAATAACCAATTTCCGTCTCCGCTTCGCTAATGGCCACCTCATCGCCCCTGGCGTCAACGCCCAAGGGACGGTAAAGCAGGTCAAATTCCTCGGCAATCGCATTGTGCACTGGTTCAAGACAGCGAGCACAGGGATTATCTACCTGGGTGGAAAAATTTCCGACAATCCGGATGTCTTCCACGATGTTGCGGCCCCCGCGGTTCTCGCGAATCAGTTCCGCGCGGCCTCTGGCGAGCAATGGAGCTGTCTGCACATAGTCTTCCCCAAAAGCAATCGCGCCGGGCGCGAAAGCTTCATCGAATTCCAATTTCCGGAGCTCAAGATCCTTTATTTTTATAAACATACGGGGCGCTCCGGAATTTAGAACTATGAAGGGGGAACGCTGCGGCAGTCTTAAGGATAAAGGCGTGGGCGAGAGAGTGTCAAGGATGAGAGCGCTCGGGCAGCGGCGGAATCGCTCCGCCGCCCGCCTCACGCATTTAGCTGAAAATGAATTTGGATTAGAGGTTGCGGGTCTCAGTTCCAGTGGCTTCCTGCACGCCGCTGGCAAAGCGTTCTGCCTGCCCGCGAATCGCGGAAACCGTGGTACGTACGCGGTCACGCCCCTGGTCAACCAGGTCCTTCGCGGAGTCAGCCAGATCACCGGCGCGCTGCGAAAGATTGTTGCGTGTTTCCTCGCCGCTTACGGGCGCAAAAAGGATTCCAAGGCCAACGCCGATTCCCAATCCTGCCAAAAAAGATTTCATTTTTATAGCTCCTCTCGATTTTGGCAACAGGACGGTCTGTCCGTCACCAGTAAGAAAAGATGCGGAATCTCAGCGAAGGTTGCCGCACCAGAGCTGCATTGGCGCCGACGCCAGAAAGTGCGCGGAAGAGAGTTGGATGACGCGCCAGAGAACTACTATTTCTTCCCAGCCAGCTTCTGCGCAGCCACCTGTGCGGCCGCAGATTGGGGATCATCTTTTTGCACCTGCTGGTAGATGCTGGTGGCCTGCTGGGGATCGTTCTTCTCGTACATGTCAGCAAGCTCTAATTGTGCTGCCGCCTTGGAGACTGTAGAAGTGGGGTGCTGAGCTATGTCCTTGTACAGGCTGGCCGCCTCGCTCTCGCGGTTGCTTGAACGATAGATGGAAGCAAGAGCCATCTTGGCCAGGGCGGCAACATCTTTGTCACTGAAATCAGTGCAAGTCTTGAGTACCTGCTCCGCAGCCGAGTTGTCACCGGCTTGTCTCAAAGCTACTCCGTCAAGGTAGCGGGCAATTTTTCCGGGCGTAACCGAGGAATGCTTGTCGGCGATCGCCTTAAACTCTTTTTCAGCGGCGCGAGCCCGCTCCGAGATGCTGGTGAAGCTTGGAGTATCGCCCGCAGGCGTTCCGGCCGGGCGCAAGGGAGCTCCAAAGGTGCGCATGGCAGCTGTAAGCTCCAGATTGGCCTGGTCAATTTGGCGGCTGCGCCAGGTCACGAAACCAGCAACGGCCACTGCAATGACGATGATCAGGCCGGCCGCCCAAATCACGGTTCGCCGATGGCCTGAAGCCCAAAGGGCAGCGCCCTGGGCGGTTTCGGCAAACTTATCTTCCTTTAACTGACGACGGCTGTAACCTGGCACTTGGAAACCTTCTTGGTGGGGTAAGTGGCAATGAAACGTTGAGTTTAGCAGGGAAATCGGGCGCTCGTCAACGTTGCCCGCCGGTTTACAACCGAAGCCCTTACAACGGCTTCCTATTTATTAAGAAACGCTCTGCTCTAAAATCCAAACTGCCGCCAGGAGCGAAACGGTGCGGTGGAAAGCGGGAAAAGTATGCGCAAACTCGGAATAGCGGTTTTGGTGATAGTCGTGCTGCTGGTAGGCGCGGCGCTGATCGTCCCGCACCTGATCGATATCAATCAGTATCACGGAAAGATCCAGACGCAGTTGGAGAAGCACCTTGGCCGCAAGGTCGATCTAGGCGACATGAGCTTAAGCCTTTTCCCGCCATCGTTTGAAGTGGCAAACGCGACCATTGCGGAAGACCAGCGCTTCGCCACCAACCGTCCTTTTGCCACCGCTGACAAACTAGCCGTCAGCGTGAAGTTCTGGCCTTTGCTGCACAAAGATGTGGAAGTTAAATCACTGGAGCTTGACCGTCCTCACATTGAACTGGTGCGCGATGCCCAGGGTACCTGGAACTTTGCCACACTGGGACAAGAGCCAAAACCAACCCCGGCGCAAACTACACCGGTTCCGGCGCCGCGAAAGAATTCCACCACCGCGCAAAAACCTTCGCCTGCACAAGCTCCTACTCCAACCACCACCACGGGCCCTGAAGGCAAACAGCCTGCCGGTCAGCTCACGCTGGCAAACCTGTTCATCAGCGACGGGCAGGTGGCCATCACTGACTTGCAGAAACATCAGTCGCGCGCAGTTTATGACCACATTGACCTGAACGTAAATGACTTCGCGCCCGACCAGCAGTTTTCCATGAAGTTGACCGCTCATCTTCCCGGAGCGGGAAAACAGACAGTATGGCTGGAAGGCAAGGGCGGGCCGATCAAGCAGGCTGACCTGATCAACACGCCGTTCCAAGGCACTCTGCGGCTTGACCAGGTTTCTACTGACGCGGCGCAGAAGTTTTTGAACTCGCAATCGCTCAACGGCATTGACGCCACGCTCACCGGCGACGCCAAGGTCACGAATGCCGCGGGCAAGCTCGCATCGAGCGGCACCATCAAGATGGAAAACGCGCGCATTCACAACGTGGACGTGGGGTATCCCATCGCTCTTGATTATGACGTGGCGGACGACCTGACCAGCGACGTAATCCAGATTCACAAGGGAGACCTGAAACTGGGTGCGACGCCAATCACGGTGGCCGGCAGCATCAACAGCAAGCCAACTCCGGCCCAGATCGATTTGAAACTTACTGCCGCGAACGCTTCCATTGAGGAAGCGGCACGGCTGGCCGCGGCGTTTGGCGTCGCCTTCGGCAAGGACATGGACGTAAAAGGAACGGTGAACGCAGATATTCAGGCCCGTGGCGCAATGGACAAGCCGGCGATGAATGGCCAGCTCTCCGCCCGCAATCTGAACATCAGCGGCAAGGAGCTGCCGCAGCCGGTGCGGGTGAATGAGATTGCGCTCACGCTGACGCCCGATTCCATTCGCTCCAATGATTTTGCCGCAACTACAGGATCCACCAGCGTGAACGTGAATTTTACGCTGGCCAACTACAGCGCGCCCAACAGCAGCATCAATGCCGCGCTACGCGCACCCAATGCCCGCATTGGCGAAATCATCAGCATCGCGAAAGCTGCCGGCGTATCCGCCGTGGAAGGCATGTCGGGAGACGGAGCGCTCACGCTCGACGTTCGCGCACAAGGGCCGACCAAGAATATGTCTGCGCTGACCTTTGCCGGTACAGGAAAGATCAGCAACGCCACGCTGAAAATGCCGTCGTTGACGAAGCCGGTGCAGATCAGGAATTCCGATATCACGTTCAGCCAGAATTCTGTCGCGCTGCAAAACGTGGCCGCCGGCCTGGGGCAGACCAACGCCACCGGCACTCTGACGTTAAAGAATTTTGAAGCGCCGCAAGTGCAGTTCACTTTGAACGCGGACAAGGTCAACGTAACCGAGTTGCAGCAGATGTTTAACGCCACGCCCGCGACTCCGGCAAAGCGCGCTGCGGCTGAACATGATTTCTGGCAGATTGTGCCCAGCGCCGCGGCGCAGCAGCCTTCGGCCAAGGCGGAGCCGAGCCTGCTGACCAAAATGACCGGCGGCGGCACGATTACGGTGGGATCGATTCAGTATGACGATCTGCTGCTGAACAACACGCATGCCAACGTGACGCTGGACCATGGCCTGATCAAGATGAACCCGGTTACGTCAGAAATTTATGGCGGCTCAGAGAATGGCACCATCACCATCGATATGCGGCCTGCGCAGCCGGTATACGCGGTGAACCTCAAGACCGATAAGGTGGACGCGAACAAGCTTGTCTCATCGGTGTCTGACCTGAAGCAAACCCTCTACGGCATGCTGGCGTCAAATGTGAACGCATCATTCAGTTCTTCGTCATCCAGCAACATTGCGCGCAGCCTGAATGGCACTCTGGCCATCAACCTGACCAACGGCAAGCTGATGAATCTTGATCTGCTGCATGAAGTGGCGTCTGTAGGAAAATTTCTGGGTAACAATTTTGCCGCCGCGAAGAATTTTACCGACCTGGTCCAGCTCACTGGGAATTTCGACGTCAAAAACGGCGTGGCGCAGACGAATAACCTGAAAGCGCAGATTGACGGAGGAACCATGGCGGCGGCCGGCCTGATCAATCTGGCCGACCAGTCGCTCAACCTGCATGTAACCGCGGTACTCAATAAGGCGCTCAGTTCGCAGGTAGGTGGAACGCAGGTCGGCGGATTTATGAACACCGCGCTGGCCAACAATCAGGGCGAACTGGTGGTACCGGTGATCATCACCGGATCATTCCAGCATCCGCAGGTCGCGCCGGACGTGCAGCAGATCGCGCAGATGAAGCTGCATAACCTGCTTCCCACCAGCGGCAATCCCGGCCAGCTGACCACTGGAATTCTGGGTGCAATTCTCAATAAGAACCAGGGCGGCGGAAGCAGCGGCCAACCCGGAGGCCAGCCGAATGGCGGCATCGGAGGCATCTTGGGAGCGCTGAGCGGCCGGCAGCAACAGAACCAGCAGCAACAGCCGCCCGCGGGAGTTGGCAACAACCAGGGCCAGCAGCCTCAGGGTACGCCGACGCCGGCGCCAAATCTCGGCGATGTGCTGAACCAGGTTTTGAACAAGAAGAGGAACCAACCCAGCCCGACGCCAACGCCGCAGAAGTGAAACTTTGGCTGGAGACGGAAAGTAGCAACGGGCATCAACTTGTCCGGTTGCTGGTCCAATGGGAAAGCGCTCTGGATGGCGTGCGGGCAGAGCTCTATCGATTTTCGATCATCGATTGCGATGATCGCGGATTATCCGGTCTTGGATCCTGGCTCGCCAAAGCCACCGCCGCCGGGAGATTCAATCCGCACCCTGGCACCCTTCTTCACCCGAACGCTGGCTTTGCCGGGGAGCTGCTCCCGCTGCCCTCCAGCATGGATGATCTCGGTCCTTCCGGGCGCGCCGTCCGCTCCGCCGCGCAAGCCATACGGCCCGCGACTGCGGCGGTCAGCCAGCAAGGTGACTTCGGAATCGGCCAGCAACTCAAGCTCGCGCACAATGCCATCACCTCCGCGGAACTTGCCTGCGCCACCGCTTCCCTTCCGCAGCGAGTATTGCGTCACACGCAAAGGGTAGGCATATTCCAGCGCTTCAGCCGGAGTATTGAGCGAGTTCGTCATGTGCGTGTGGACGCCGCTCACGCCCGGCCGATCAGGCCGCGCGCCCATGCCGCCGGCGATTGTTTCATAGTATGCAAAGGGCTCGCCGGTTCGTTCGTCAATCCCGCCGATCGTAAGGTTGTTCATGGTTCCAGATGAGCCTGCTGGAACGCGGTCCGGCATCGCCTGAGACAGAGCGCGCAAGAGCACATCGACGATGCGTTGCGAGGTCTCGACGTTCCCTCCGGCCACGGCCGCGGGGGGGCGTGCGTTCACTATCGCTCCCGCAGGAGCGATCATGCTCACGGGGCGCATCAGCCCGGCGGCTGCCGGAACATCCTCCTGCAACAGGCAGCGAAACACGTAAAAGCAGGCTGAATAAGTAATGGCTTCGACCGCATTGATGCTGCCCGCAACCTGCGGCGAGCTGCCAGTGAAGTCCACCGTGACAATTGGCCGGCCGGCCGAGGCTGAAGCAAATGTGAGCGCCACGGCAATACGCACCGGCCCGGAGCCGGCGCCATCGTCATCCAGGAAATCTTCGGCCTGGTAGCGGCCACGCGGCACCTTGCTCAGGAACGCGCGCATCAGCTTTTCCGAGTAGTCCTGCAGTTCGTCCAGCACCCGTTGCACCCGCGGCAGGCTGTAGCGCTCTACGATATCCAGAAGCCGGGTGGCGCCGGTATGGCAGGCCGCGATCTGCGCTTTCAGGTCGCCTTCCCGCTCCTCCGGCGTGCGCACGTTGTTAAGCAGAAGGCGAAGAACGTCATCCCGCATGACGCCGCCGGCGATCAGTTTGATGGGCGGAATGCGTATGCCTTCCTGATAAATCTCGCGGCAGATGCCCATGGACCCGGCATAGGTCCCGCCGACATCGGCATGGTGCGCTCGAGACGCGACGTAAAACGCCGGCTTCGCAGAAGTTCTCGACTTCGCCCCTTTTCTGGTGTTCCTGGCACTTCGGTTTTTTCTGCTCAGAAACACCGGCGCAACCAGCGTAATGTCCGGCAGGTGCGTGCCGCCGCAAAACGGATCGTTCAGGATGGCGATATCGCCGGGATCGAGCGCAAGCTTTTCCACCGCCGCGCGTACTGACATAGGCATGGAGCCCAGATGCACGGGCATGTGGTCGCCCATGGCGACCACTTCCCCAGCGCCGTCAAACACCGCGCAGGAATAGTCGCGCCGCTCTTTGATGTTGGGCGAAAAGGCCGTGCGACGCAGGGCCGCGCCCATCTCTTCCGCAATGGAGTGGAAAAGACTCTTGAAGATTTCCAGTTCAACCGGATCGCGCATGGGTAATCAGTGTAATCGAACGCCGGACGCAATCTTTACCGGACGTCCACGTTTATCTGAGCCTCTGTTGCCGGCCATGCTCATGCGGTCAGCATGAGAGCGCGACCCGGATCAGGGATGTCGCATCAGCAGATCGGCGGCGACGAACACAAAGAAGACCACGGCGATTACGCCGTTCATGGTGAAGAAAGCGGCATTGAGTTTGCTGAGATCGTCGGACTTGACCAGCGAGTGCTCATAAGCCAGCAGCAGCGCCACCGCGGCCACTCCTACCATGGCTAGCTTGCCCAGCCCGAAGGCAAACACCAGGGCCACCAGCAATCCCAACATGAGCAGGTGAAGAACGCGAGCCACAACCAGCGCGCGCGGCACGCCCAGCGCCTGGGGGATGGAGTTGAGCGCGTTGGCGCGATCAAACTCAATGTCCTGGCAGGCGTAGAGCACGTCAAAGCCGCCAACCCAGAAAGTGACGGCGGCGGTGAGCAGCAAGATGCGGGGATCGAGCGAGCCACGCACGGCGATCCAGGCCGCCGCCGGGGCAATCCCCAGGGCAAAACCGAGCACCAGGTGCGACCACCGTGTGAAACGCTTGGTGTAGGAATAGAGCAGAACGATAGCCAGCGCAATGGGCGAAAGCAACAGCGTAACTCGATTGAGTCGCGCAGCGCCCAGCACAAACAAGGCGCAGGCCACAGCTACAAAAGCCGTGGCAAAGCGCAGAGAGAGTGTCCCTGCAGGAATCGCGCGCATGGCGGTGCGGGGATTGGCGGCGTCAATACGTGCGTCGGCAATGCGGTTGAACGCCATGGCCGCTGAGCGGGCCGAGACCATGCATAAAACGATCCAGCCCAATTTGGCTGCGGTGGGCACGCCCCCGGCGGCGAGCATGGCCGCGCAGAGAGCAAATGGAAGAGCAAAGATGGAGTGCTCCCACTTGATCATCTCCAGCGTGGTTTTGAAATCGGTGAGAAGAGCCACGGAATAGTTTAGCGCAAGCACGTGTTTGCCGCGACGATGTAGCTCATGCCGAGACCGCATGACCTGCGCAACGTTTATTGGAGGCGAGAGGCAGGATACACAATTTCCTGCGGGGGATACCAGGTTGGTGGACTCTTTGGATCAATGATGCAAACATCCTCTATCGTGTCCACATGCTGCACGAGGTTGATTACGTCGAATTGACCCCGGCTTGCGGCATCTGGAGAGCTCACGACAAAGACCACCCTATCGGCCCTGACAGCATAGATGCTATGGAGTTGCTTCTGAGCCTGTGAGACCGGCATGGTCTCATGGTTGATCCTGACCAAAGGACCGCGACGGCCGGCATCGTCAACGGCTTCCACATATATCAATCGTGACGCGGTATTTCCTCCTTCACGGCTGCAAAAGGCGTCTTTGGCCTTGCGCACGCGCTGATGGTTAGGGGGCGACGAGTCGTTAAGCGGCTGAATGCGGAATCGCTGGAAACAAAAAAGCAATACGGTTGTTACCGCAGCCCCAAGCACTATCGCAAACGCGGCTTTTTTCACGATCGAACTCCCTGGCTTTCTTGCCTCGCTAGGCCGCAAACCCGTGCAGGCCGATGAGCGGCACAAAGCGGCACCCTTCGAGCGTGCGCACGCTGATCTTACCGTCAGGTTCGCGACGCACCAGCTGCACCACTTGCTGCGAATCACCCACGGGAATGACGAGGCGGCCGCCCGGCGCAAGCTGGTCTGCCAGCGCCGGCGGAACATAGGGCGCGGCGGCAGAGACGATGATCACATCGTAAGGCGCGGCTTCAGCAAAGCCCAGGGAGCCATCGCCGCTGACGATCTTGATGTTGCGGTAGCCAAGGCGGTCAAGGGTATCGCGCGCGGTGTCCGCCAGCAGAACGTGGCGCTCGATGGCGAAGACCTGGCTGGCAAGTTCGGCTAGCAATGCCGTCTGATATCCGGAGCCGGCGCCTATTTCCAAAACGCGATCGGCTGGCATGACCTGAGCCGCCTGAATCATGGCGGCAATCATGTAAGGCTGGGATGTAGTCTGCTCCTCAGCAATGCCGACCGGATGATCGCCATAAGCAATGCTCCAGTTCTGCGGGCTGAGAAACTCATGCCGCGGGACGCGGCCCATGGCCGTGAGCACGCGCTCGTCACGGATGCCGCGCTGGCGCAGATGTTTCTCCACCATGGTCGAGCGCTCTGCCGCAAAAGGGTCTGTGCCGTTTCCGTCCATCTTTATTTTTTCCGCCTGCGAATGTGCACATCAAATCCCAGCACTCCGTTCTGATCCCTGACAGCGACGATGGAGACATTCTTGTCAATGTTGTATTCCACCTGGATCACAGTCTCCGCGGACTGGGTGAGGCTGGTGATATAGGTAAACGTGATGTTGTTGTTGATCTGCGTTTCAATAGTCACGCGGGCGCTGGGGTTGTTTTCCGAGCCAATGAACAAGGGATCGATCTTTACCCGGCTGGCGCCGAAGAGACGCTGCACGCGGTCACTGAAAGTGGCGTTCAGCGCTTCGCCGAGGATCGCGTTCGAAGCTGCAGCGGCATCGCTGGTGGCCTGGCCGGGCTGGCTGGCGGTATAGACGCCATCGTTGCGCGTCCTCCCGAAGGCCAGCAGCGCGATGATTTCAGAGTTCGACAACGGAGGATCGGAGCGATACGTCATGCTGAGCCCTTTGCCGCCGATAGCCTGCCCATGCAGGCCGATCGTGACATCATAATCCTGCACGCGCGACGACATATCTATATTAATGACGGGCTCGATGGCGAGCGGGTTGCTGAAAGTGATGTCCCCGCGCTCCAGCTTGTACTTGTTGCTCTTGAAGAATATGTCGCCTTCTGCGATGTTGACGCGCCCGACAATCGACGGCCGCGCCGCGGTGCCGCGCACATGCAAGTCGAGATCACCCGAGAGTTTTGCCAGCGAAGTCTCCACGCGCAGCTCAGGCGTGGAGGTGATGTGCAGATCCAGGCGCATGTTATCCAGAAACGGATTCAGCGTGGAAATCATGGGCGCTTTTTTGCTTTGCGCCAGATAGTTGCCGAAGTCGAAATGCGGGTTCATGCCAAAGCGGTTGACCACAATGTCGCCGGAAAGCAACGAGCCTTTGGCCGACCCGGTGTAGCGCAGTGTGGCATCGGCGGCGGAACTGACCCCCGGAGGATAACGCAGGCGCACATCATTGCCTGTGGCGGTTAGATCAAAATAAAGTCCGTTGCGGTAGGCCAGGAAGCCGCCGACATTGAGTTCTCCGCCTCCGGTGTGGGCGGTAAGCTTTTCAATCTGCATGCGGTCCTGAGCAAAAACCAGGGAACCATTGATCTGGCTCAGTCCATTGGGAAGATCGACGAAAGAAACCGACGCGTTGGCCAGTTCCAGCCGCCCGCTGAGGCGCGGCCGCGCCGAATTACCGGTGACAGTCACCGTGAACGTGGCCGGACCGTTGGCCACCATATTGGGATTGAACCCCTGCAGCAGCCTCAGGTTGAACCGTCCCCTGGAGCTCAGATCAAGCGCATGCTCACCCACGAGTTGGACGCTACCCTGGATGGCGATATCGGTGTCAGCGCCAACCAGACGGAATTCATCCACCTTCAAGGCTTCATTCTGGATAGCGAGGTGAATCGGCCCACTGTTTTGCAGCTTCAGGTTTTCCACGTCGGCGGAAAGCTGGGTGACGTCGCCGGTGATAACAATGCTGTCCGGCTTTTTCATCAGGCCGCGGATATTGATGGTACCGGCGATGGAAGAGTGCCCGGTTATCTGGCCCTGAAAATAGGCGCGGATCAACGGATCAAAATCGAGACGGGAGAACTTTATGTTGATCTCGCCCGGCCAGTCACCGCGGAGATGCACCTTGCCGTCAAGGTTGAGCTCGGCTTCAGAGAAATTCGAGCGCCCGCGCAGCTGCACATCTTCGCCGTGGGTCTCAGCCAGCACGGTCATGCTGCCTACCAGCTCATGGTTGAGGACTATGTCGCGCAGGTCGAATTGGCCATTGATGACCGGGGCCTCCTCCGTGCCCGAACCGGTGACGTGAAAGCCGGCGTGGCCCGATATGCTGAGGCGGGAAGTCTGAATGTCGGCGAGATCAGAGAAATCAATATTGACGCCGGTCAGATCAAAGCGGAAATTCTTGTTGTCAACGTTATAGGCCACGGTACCGGTGAGCCGCGCACCGTTGTGGGTGAGAGAGACATTCGCCAGCGCCACTTCGCTTCCGTTCAGACGCAGGTCGCTGGAGAAAGATTGAAATGGCTCGCGGTAGGCGGTCAAGCGCGAAATCTGCACCTTGCCGCCACCCTGGAGAGTGCGCACCGTGCCGGTGGCCTGCACATCGGCATTGACCTGGCCGGTGATGGGGTAGTTGGTTTCAGCGAGCGCCTGGATGTCCGCTACATTTTCATTCTGCACATGGAGCGTGAAGTTGAGCTGGCTGGTATTTTCGTCAAAGTCGCCCTGGCGTAGAGTGGCGCTGGCGGTAAAACCGAGCTGCGCAGCCCCGCGACGCAGCGTTCCGTGTTGCAAAGAGATGGCGGATGGCCCGTAATTGAGATCGGCAGTGAGCGCGTCCCAATGGAGGCGGCGAGGTTTGGCGACCGCCGCGTTCTTTACGGTCACCGGCGTCAGGCGGAATTCCGTATCGAACTTTTCCAACTCCACGTGGCCGCGGGCGGAAGGAGACTCCAGCTTTCCGAACACCACGCCATTAAATGAGGCACGACCCTCAAGCGCGAGCGGAAGGCGCGTTCCCGGATTGAGCGCATCGAGCGCGGGCTGAAGCTCAAGCAGGTCAGTGGCGTTCAATGAGACGCGCGCCTGGGCCTTGTCTGAGCCGAGCGCGCCGGTGGCGCTCAGGCGAATGGCCCGGGTGGCAAGGGTGAGGCCGGCGACGTCGAGCGTGCGCAGGTCGCCGTGATAGGTGGCCTGCAACTGAGCGGTGACCGGGACCTCACGCGGCAATGGGTTCGCGGGAGGATTTACCTCGAGCTTCATGGCAGACACTGCCCTCTCCGGAGCCCCGGTCCACGAGGAATTGATATCGCCGGAGATGCTGCCGGCCAACGCAATCTTATCGAGCGGAAGGCGGGGCTTTGAGACGCCGGCGGCTACTTTGTTGAGCTCAACGCCCGAGAGGTGGAGAGTTGCCGAGCCGCGAACGGGGCTGCTCCTATCGGAAGGCGGAGGATTCCAGTTGGTGATCTGCACCTGGCCCTGAACGTTTCCGCCAAAGACGCGCGCGACCAAACGAGGAAGAACGATTTTTTCCGGCGTCAGCGCATAAGGCGAAGCGGCGTCCACGCCGGTGAGACGCACCGTGGAGTCCCGCCATTCCAGGCCGCGCACATTGAGATTGCCCTGCGACGCGTAACGCTTGTTCTGGTACGTGCCCGAGCCCTTGAGGTCGGCATGGCCGGCGCGCAATGGCAGAAGCGCGGCTTCCCTGGCGACATCGGCCAGGTCCAGCGAGGCCATGTATTGCAGGGTCAGGTCAGGGTTGTTGTAGTTGCGCAGCGTACCGCTGGCTTCCATGCGGGAGTTGCGCGTGGACAGCTTGAGCGACTTGATCTCGGTTTCTCTATCGCGCAGCAGGAAACTGGCATGCACCTCAGCCTGGAACGGCGCCGCTTTGCGATAAGCGATGACGAGCGGCGAGAAATCGAGATGCCCGTCATACGCCTTCTGGCTGGGGACATAACTCATCCCCGCGCCAATTTCATTGCCCGCCAGGCTGAACGGGACTTTCTCCTGATTGAGCATCAGCGTGCCGTTGGTGACGGCAATCTGCTTGATGGCGAGGTCAAAGATGTCCTGCCCCGCAGGCTCGTTGCCAGCGCCGCCGTTCCCGGGCAGCGGCGAAGGCTGGTTCGTGGTACCGTCGGGAAAGACCATCAGGTGAAAGACAGCGCCCTGAATGTCCACTCGCTCCAGAGAGATCTTGCGCGAGAAAAATGAAACTACCTTTACGCCAACCGAGATGCGATCGGCGTGAGCATAGGGCACATCAGTGGCGGCTTCACGCCCATGGATGGTGAGATTGCGGATTTCAAACTGGAGAGTCGAAAGCTTCCAGGTAAAGGATTCGATTTCCACTCTACCGCCGGTGATGCGCTGCAAATCGGCCACGACACGGGCACGCACGGTTTCACGGAACGAGCCGCTATTGAGATAAATGGCTAACGCTGCGAGCAGCACCAGGACGACCAGCGCAATCAGGGCGACGATGCGCGGCAAACGGCGTCTGGGGCGCTTATCGGCGGGAGCCGGAGACGTTACTTCATCCACTTTAACCGTCATGGATTGGCCCCGGCAGCGGCCGCAGGGGGCGCGGGCAGCATTTTTTCAATGTGAGCCTGGGCGCGCAGCGTCTTGAGCCAGTCAGCGAGCATGGCGTCAACGCGCTGCTCGGCCAGTACCTGCTCTATCCTGGCGGAGACCTCGGCCAGCGCCGGCTCAGCGGCGTTCCGCTTGCGCACTTCAGGCAGGAATTTATCCTGGTAATAGGCGGCGATATCGTCTTTTTCCACGCGCACCAGGCCGCGGAAACGGAGATCGACGAACCGGAGAATGCGGACTTCCGCAGTCAATTGCTCGTCGAGGTCCTGCTGGGTAAGGCCATAGGACGCCAATGCGGCGTTCCATCGGGCGTTGTCTGCAACCGCAGATCCAAGCACCGATTGACGCAGCTCCCGGTTGCGGTCCGCCAGCTCCGCCGGTGTGGGAGCGAGTTCTTCCGGGTTGGCGATCTGCTGATCGAGCAGGGCACGATCAATCAGCCGTTCCAGAATGGCGGAACGATCGGACTGAGCGAGCATGGCGATGGGCTTGCCTTGCATCAGAAGTTCCACGCGTGCTGCCTGGTCCAGTTCGCTTTGCAGAATCACATGCTTGTTCACCACGGCCACCATGCGGTCCACCACCTGGCCCTGCGCCAATGTGGCCAGGCAAGCGAGGATCGCGAACTGGAAAAGCCTGCGCATCAGAAAGTCTGTCCGATATTGAAAAAGAAATTGAAATGCTTCAGCACCTGCGACGACGGAGCAGTTCCCGGCGGCGGCGCTGAAATAGGAAACGCCGGCGGATTGAGGTTATAGCCGAGATCGAAGCTCACGGGGCCAATGGGCGTGCGGTATCGGACGCCTCCTCCGATCGCGTGCGAGGTGTAGTTGAAATTACAGCTTCCCGAGACGGGATTCAAACAGAGATCGCGGTTGGGCTGGGAAATCTTGAAGAGGCTGTTGGCCATATCGCCGGCGGTGGAGAACACGTTTCCCATGTCATGAAACAAAACCATGCTGAGGTTGTTGCCGACGTAAGGAAAGGGCAGAGGCGGAGTCCGCAGCTCAAGATTGTTCAGGAAAAGGGCTTCACCGCCGAGCGGGAACCCGGTGGTGAGGTCGCGCGGACCAGCCTGATTAATGCCGAAGCCGCGATGCGAGGTGCTGCCGCCGGCAAAAAAGCGCTCCGGCAGGGGAACCAGGTCATTGACGCCGAAGCCTTCTTCCACACCGATACGCGTGGAGCGGGCAAATACCCAGCGACGCTTGTGAAATTGGTAGTACGAGGTGTTTTGCACCACCACGCGAGTGAAGTTGGTTTCAGAACCGAAAATCCCGGAGGCGACGCCAAGATCAAATGTATTGAAGGTGCCTTTCAAAGACTCAATGGGATTATCGCGGGTATCACGGATGTAGCTGAAATCGGGCAGGCCGACGCGGACTGCACGGGAAAAGAGCGGCACCAGGTTGGGATCGATCACCAGGTTGTCCGTGCTGACCCGGCGGTAAATCAGCCGGTACAGCAGCGTGGTGGCGCGGCTCCAGTTCTGCTTGATGGAAGCCGAGCCTTCGAGGCGCTTGGCGGTAAAGGTGCGCACATCATTGGTCTGCTGGTAAAACGTGGTGAAGTCCAGGGTTAGGTTGGGCGAGTCAAACAGGCGCGGCGCCTGATATCCGATCAAGGCCAGCTTTTCCAGGTTGCCATAACGAGTGTTGAGCGTGATGGTATGGTCGCGGCCGCGGAAGTTGATTCGCGTGACGTCGAACGATACGCGGCCGCTCACACCGGTGGCGCCCTGGGGGTTCGAGACGGCGCCGGGCTGTCCGGTCTGCACTTCCAGCCCAAGGCCATAGTTAAAGGTGTAGCGACGGGCCTCAGAAAGCTGGAAGTCGAGGTTCTTGCGGGTGGCGTCGCCATCGGGGTTCTGCACCGCGACATTCACTTCATTAAAGATGCCCATATCGTAGAGACGGCGCTGAGAGTCGAGCATCTGGCTCTGGCTCAGGCGATCGCCGCCGGCAATCTTCATTTCCCGCTGCACCACGAAGGGCCGGGTGTAATTAAGACCGGAGATAAGAACCTTGTCCACAAAAATCTGTGGCCCTTCAGTGATCTTATAGGCCACGTCAATCTTGCTGGGGTCAGCGGCTTCGGGGGTGGTGGTGTATTCGAGCTTGACCTGGGGAAATCCCAGGTTGAAGTAACTGTCCATCACTTCCGTCTGGTCATTGATAACCATGGAATCGGAATAGGGCTGGCCTTCCAAAGCGGTGATCATGCTGCGAATCTGGCCTTCGGGCAAGGCCTCATTCCCTTCTATGGTGAGCTTGCCAACGGTAGTCTGCGGGCCTTCCGTGATGTTGATGACGACCCGGATGTGGCCTTCCTTGCCGTAGTTATCCTGGATCTGAGGCGTGACTTTCACCTGGAGAAAGCCGTTGTTGCGATAGACATTCTCGATCGCCTGAATATCCCGGGCGAGGAGCGACTGGCTGAATAGTCCGTAAAGGAGCAAGCCGCCGGCCGGCTGAATGAGCATCTGCTCGCGCAGGTCTTCGGTGCGGAAATAGTGATTGCCATCCAGAGCCAGCTGGATCAGCTTGTGCCTCTGGTTTTTATCCACGTGGAAAACTACATCCTGCCGTTCAGTCTTAGGGTCCTGGCTCTGGGTATATGTGACGTTGACATCGAAATAGCCCAGAGTCTGAAAATAATCGCGGAGATTGCGCGCGCCCTCATTCAGGAGGTCCTCGTCGACCGCGCCTTCTTCATAAATGGGGACAAATCTTTTGATCAGCCCGCGACGGAGAGCTGCGCCTTCGACTTTAACGTCGACCACCGGACCGCGATTGATGTCAAAGGTGTAATCCACGCGGTTGCTCTCTGGATGATAGACCCGTTGGGTGAGCGTTACTTGCGCTTCCAGCCGCTCCTTTTTCTGAAAGCGCTTACGCAGCCGTTGCAACGCGGTGGTGACCCGCGCCGCCGTAACCTTAACGCCGGGACGCATCCTGGCGATGTTACGCACCTCATCCGCGGTGTACCCCGGGGACCCGGTGACGTTGAACAGGCCTACCCGCGCCGGGCTGCCGAGTTCGATGACGAAGTCAACCTTGACCTGCTGGTTGGCGGAGTCCCATTCGTAAAACGGCTTGATGGAGGCCTGGTAGTAGCCATTGTCCTGCAGGGTCTTCTGCATGGCATCGATGCCGGATTTGATTTTGGCTTCAGTGAACTGCTCGCCCAGATTCAGTTTGCTGGCATTTACCAGCTGATTGTTCGTGGGATGGGCCGAAGAGCCCTCCACCACGATGGAACCAAAGAAGTAGTTGTCCAGCGCATCGAAAACCACCTCTACATCGCCTTGCGGCGTTCGCCGGGCTTCCACCTGAATTTCAGCAAAACGGCCAGTATCATAGAGCACCTGAACTGACCGGCGAATTTTGTATTTATCCAGCGGTTCGCCGGTTTTTTGCGGCAAAAGAGCAATCAGGCTTTGCTGGTTATCCACGGCGGTGCTGTTGACTCTGATCTGGGAAACGTTCAAACCCTGCAAGCTGTTGAGATCAGGGGATTGAGGGGTCGGAGACGGCGAGGGGGGAGCCTGCTGCGCGGGATTCTGCGTCTCCTGCGCTTGCGACCAGCACACACCGGTACCCAGCACTAATGCCAGACACACCGCTCGCACGCGTGGCAAGAATAGCCCCATTTTAAGAATTCGCTTTGTACAGTTCGATGGCAGCAGCACGGACCTTAGTTGCACGTGTATGTCTTGCCACATTTTAAGCTGCGGGCAATAAAACGCCTAAATACCGCCAGTGCAGGCGCCAAGGAGCGAACGCCACTGAAAGACCTGGGCTTCGCCTGCGAATCGCCATGGCGCTGATAGTGCCGGTGGGACAGCGCACTGCCTCCCACCTGCCTATAATAAATGTGGCATGAACTTTGAAGATCGATACTCACGCCAGGTGCTTTTCCCCGGGATTGGGACGGAAGGGCAAGCTCGCCTGGCCCAGGGCCACGTGGCGATTGTGGGATGCGGCGCCACCGGCGCCTGCGTGGCCGGTTTGCTGGCGCGCGCCGGAGTTGGCCGGCTGCTGATTATCGATCGAGACTACGTTGAGCCCAGCAACCTGCAAAGGCAGACGCTGTTCGACGAAGCCGATGCGGCTGAGTCGCTGCCCAAAGCCGTGGCCGCGGCGCGGAAGATTGCCGCCTTCAATTCGGAAGTGAAGGTACAGGCCGAGGTCGCGGACCTGACGCCGGAAAACATTGAGCCGCTGCTGGGACGGGCCGATCCGGACCTGATCCTGGATGCGACCGACAACTTTGAAACCCGCTACCTGATCAATGATTTGGCGGTAAAGCAAGGCAAACCATGGATTTACGCGGCTGCTGTGGGTGCATACGCCGTGACCATGAACGTGATCCCCGGGGAAACGGCGTGCCTTGCCTGCATGTTCCCGGCGCCGCCGGGAGGCACGGTGGAGACCTGCGACACGGCCGGGATACTCAACAGCGCGGTGAATCTCATTGGATCGATCCAGGCCACCGAGGCGATCAAGTTCATGGTGGGAGCGAAAGACAAGCTGCGGAGGACGTTGCTCTCCTTTGACCTGTGGAGGAATGAGCAGGCGGAGATCTCAGCGGCCCGCCCGCGGCCGGGATGCCAGGCCTGCGAGAAGCGGGAGTTCGTTCACCTGGCAGGAGAACGCCGACCGCAAATTACACTGTGTGGCCGGAATTCGGTGCAGATCCATGAGCGCAGCCGGCCGGTGGATTTTGCCGAGATGTCCCGGCGGCTGGGACCGCTGGGTACGGTAAAGCACAACAACTTTGTGCTGAAATTCTGGCGCGATCCCTACGAAATGACCCTCTTCCCCGACGGCCGGGCAATCATCAAAGGGACTGATGACGCTGCGGTGGCCCGCAGCCTTTATGCACGGCTGGTAGGAAGCTAAGGTGTGTGGACCGGGCTGAGCCGGGCGATTTGCCTTCCTTGACGGCATTGCTGGACGGTTAATAGCGGCTGATCTGGCATCCTCTGTTTACTTCTGCGTAATCCAACTGGATGTATGCATCAGGGGTGAACTATGCCGCGCAAAATTCTGTTAATCGCCGCGTTCGCTGTTATCGCGGCCAGCTATGGCCAGGGCCAGACGGCCACACCGTCCACATCAAATCCCGCACCCTTTGGAGGGCCGATTGTGAGCACACCAACGGCTTCCCTGCCCACACCAGCGCCAAGCGCGGGGATCAGCGATGCGGGACGCGCCGGCATCAGCCTGAACAACGAGACCAATTCAGTCCCGGCCAGCGAAACCGTTGAGCCCGCTAATGGGATGGTCAACGCAACAGCGGGCACTGCCAATACGGCTGTGCCAGCGAACGAAGCGACGCCGTCAAGTGACCTGGCGCCATCGACCTCGGTTGGTGAATCGCTGGCGGCGCCAGCGGCGCCGATGAGCGTGGCGGAGATTTCCAGCCGCTACAAATCGAACAAAGGCAGCACGCAGAACGCCCGGATGTTGACCAATGACGACGTCCGGCAAATGCTAACCAGCAGGACGGGCGTGACCATGGCCAAGAACATGCCGCCGCTGGGACCGGGAATGCCAAGCGGCGCAACACAAAGCGCGGACTCACAGACCGCGGCTACACAGAGCGCGTCGGCACAAAATTCAGCGCAGCCAACCAACACTTCTCCGAACGCGGCAGCGCAGGCTGTCCCAAGCAGCGCTTCAGGAGCCCAGCAGGCCCAGGCGGCAGGAGCGGAGCAGCGACAGAACCAGCCCGCTTCAGCCGGGGGAAATAGCGCCGGCACTGAGACCAACGCCACGAATGCTACAACTCCGCAGATCCAGAACCAGCAATCGAATGACGCTGCGGGAGGCGCACGGCTTCCGGCAACATCGACGTTTCTGCCGCTGCTCGGAGTGTTGGGACTGGCGAGCGGCGGAATAGGACTATGGTTCCGCAGGTTCCGCAGATAAACAGGCACGAGCAGATTCAGGCCGCGAATGAACGCGATCAACGCGCATCATTGGCGGCTTTTTCTTTTTGCAGACGGCTCTTCACGTGCGCACCCGCTGCGGGCATTCACGAAAAATCAGGACAAGTGCGCCAGCCACGATAGAATGAGGGCGCTCGATTCATCCTCGTGAGAAAACGGGAAGGAATGAATGGCTGAGGAGACCCTCGCACCAAAGTCGCAGTTGCGCCGCGCCATGGGCTTCTGGGACGTGTTGCTGTTCAACATCGCCGCCGTGCTGGGGCCGCGCTGGATTGCCGCGGCGGCGCACAACGGCACATCGTCCATCAGCCTGTGGGTGCTGGCCGCGGTGCTGTTCTTTCTGCCGACCGCGCTGATCATCATCGAGCTGTCTACGCGCTACCCAGCGGAAGGCGGCCTTTATGTGTGGAGCAAAGAGGCGTTTGGCGACTTTCACGGCTTTGTGGCCGGCTGGGCCTACTGGATTTATACCTTCTTCTATTTTCCCGGATTGCTGACCGCGAGCGTGGCAATGTCGGTATATATCGGCGGGCCGAAGTGGGCGTATCTCGCGGATAATCGCTGGTACCTATTCTGGGCTTCTCTGGCATTGCTTGCGGTGCCCGTGATTCTGAATCTCATCGGCCTGGACATCGGCAAGTGGCTCCAGAACGCGGGCGGTGTTTCAACTTACCTTCCGCTCCTGATGTTGGTTGCGATCGGCGGATATCTGTGGCTACACCACGGCAGCGTTACGCATTTCACGTGGAAGGCGACTCTGCCCGTGTGGAACTGGGACACCGTCAATTTCTGGTCGAACATCGCCTTTGCTTTCACCGGTATGGAATTAGTGTGTGCGCTGAGTGAAGAAGTACGCGAGCCGCGCAAGACTTTTCCGCGTGCAATCTACGCTTCGGCGGCGCTGATCGCGGGTATCTATGTGGTGGCGACGATTGCTCTGTTGATGATTCTGCCCGCAGAGTCTGTGGACCAGCGTACCGGCGTCTTTCAGGCCATCACTTCCGGTTCGACGTTGCTGGGGATCACGTGGTTCGGGGTGGTTGCGGCGTTGCTGGTGACTGTAGGCAATGCGGGCGGCGTCGGCGCCACGGTGGCCGGTGTGGCGCGTGTCCCTTTCGTGGCGGGCATCGACCACTACCTGCCCTCGTACTTCGGCAAAATTCACCCTAAATGGAAAACGCCCTATGTCTCAATTCTTATTCAGGCTGGGATTTCAGCTTTGGTTTTGGGTTTAGCGCAAATCAGATCCAATCCAAAAGAGGCATATCAGTCTCTGGTGGACATAGCCACCATTCTTTACTTCGTTCCTTTTCTTTACATGTATGCGTGCTTTATCAAGCTGGCGTACCGGTCTGACCGTGGCGCGGATAGTCGAACTGTGCTGGTGCCGGGCGGCAAAGGCGGAGCGTGGATTGCCGGCCTTCTGGCCTTCGTTATCACCCTGGGCTCAATGGTGCTGGCGGTAATCCCCCCGGGCGACGTGACCAACAAAACTGTATTTGAGATGAAGATCATTGGCGCTACTGCCGTTTCGATCGGCATAGGCTTGCTGCTGTACTGGCGTGGCGCACGCAGAAAGAGAATGGCGCAGGCAATTGGATAAGTCCCTGGGACGAGTTGCGTAAGCAGCCCCAGCGGTTGAGCTGCCAGAACTGGATTGACGATGCGCGACGTGGGCTCTCAGCGCCTTTGATCTCCGCACAAAACCAGCCACACAGATAAAAAAGCTGCAACTTATTTTTTGGCGTAATCGTATGACGTTGTAGGACGTCAATAAGGTTGGGACAAGTGTGCCTGAGGAAGTGACGGGCGGAGAAAGGTGAGACCATGGGATATTTCACCACGCAACTGAAGCAGGTTCTGCGGCGGCTGGCGCGCACTCCGATGTTTACCGCCGTGACCTTGATTACGCTGGCAGCAGGAGTTGGAGCGAACACCGTTGTTTTCAGCGTGCTGGAAGGAATTCTGCTGAAGCCGCTGCCCTATCCCGCTGCCGAGCAGCTGGTGATCGTGGACCATGCGGCGCCGGGACTCAATCTTGATGACCTGCCGGGAGCGCCCTCAAACTATTTCATTTATCGCGAGCAGAACCACAGCTTCCAGGACATCGGCATGATGACGGGGGATTCCGGCAGCGTGACCGGGCTCGCCGAACCGGAGCAGGTGAGAGTGGAGCGAGTTACCGATGGCGTGATCTCCATCCTGGGATCCCAGCCGATGCTGGGACGCGGGTTTACCCGGCAGGATGATTCGGCGGAAAGCCCGGAGACAGTGATATTGATGTACGGGTACTGGCAGCGCAAGTTTGCCGGCAATCGCGGGGTGATTGGGCAGACCATCAAGGTGGACGGAAAACCGCGGCAGATTATCGGCGTGATGCCCCGTAACTTTCAGCTGCCCGAGCCGCTGGACCGCGCGATGCTGCTTCCGTTTCAGTTTGACCGTAACAACACCAAGCTGGGGAACTTCAGTTACGCCACGATTGCCAGGTTGAAGCCAGGAGTGACGCTGGAGCAGGCCAGCGCGGACGTGGCGCGGCTAATTCCAATCGTGGGCACGAGCTTTGCCCCGCCGCCCGGCTTCAGCATCAAGATGTTCGAAGAAGCCCATCTCCAGCCCAACATCAAGCCGCTGAAGAACAATGTGATAGGCGACGTGGGCAAGGTGCTGTGGGTGTTGATGGGATCGATTGGGCTGGTGCTGCTGATCGCATGCGCCAACGTGGCCAACCTGGTGCTGGTGCGCGTGGAAGGCCGCCGCCAGGAGCTGGCGATCCGGGCAGCGCTGGGCGCGCGCTGGAGGCGGATTGCTTCTGAGCTGCTGTTTGAAAGCGTGATTCTCGGCTTGCTGGGCAGCGTGCTGGGACTGGGGATCGCCTACGCGGCGTTACGCGGACTGGTGGCGCTGGCGCCGCAGGGCCTGCCGCGCGTGAACGAAATCGGCATTGACGGCGCGGTGCTGCTATTTACTTTGGGAGTGGCGCTGCTGGCGAGCCTGTTGTTCGGCTGCATCCCGATCTTCAAATACGCGGGCGCGCGCATGGCTACCGGCCTGCGCGAAAGCGCGCGAGGGGCCAGCCAGAGCCGCGAACAACATCGCGCACGCAACGCGCTGGTGGTGGTGCAGGTGGCGCTGGCGCTGGTGCTGCTTATCTGCTCCGGATTGATGGCACGGACATTTTCGGCGCTGGCCAAGGTGCAGCCGGGATTCACGGCGCCGCAGGAGATCCAGACTTTCGCGCTCTCGATGCCCAAGAATGAAATCGCCGACGATGCGATGGTGGCGCGGCGATTTGAAGAGATCGCGCGGAAGATAGAAGCGGTGCCGGGCGTTTCGTCGGTCGGGCTCACCACCAGCCTTCCCATGGATGGCGGCAGCAGTTTTGATCCGGTGTTTGCCCAGGACAAGACGTACAAGCCGGGCGAGATAGGGGCGCTGCGCCGGTTCAAGTTCATCTCGCCGGGATATCTGCACACGATGGGGACGCCGCTGATAGCGGGACGCGACCTGACGTGGGCTGATGTGGATAACCGGGCGTCAGTGATGCTGGTTTCAGAAAACCTGGCGCGCGAGATGTGGCAGTCGCCCGCGGCGGCGGTGGGAAAGAGAGTGCGCGTCGGCAGCATTGACGAATGGCGCGAAGTCATCGGGGTGGTGAGCGACGTTTATGACGACGGCGTGAACAAAGAGCCGGCAAAATCGGCTTACTGGCCCACGGCGATGAACAATTTCGAATCGGAAAAAGTGAGCGTGCGGCGCGACCTTATCTTTGCGCTGCGCTCACCGCGCGCCGGGACGGAAAGCCTGATGAAAGACGTGCGCCAGGCAGTGTGGTCCGTGGACCCGAACCTGCCGCTGGCCGATGTCCGGACGGAAGACTATTACTACCGCAACTCCATGGCACGCACTTCATTCACGCTGGTGATGCTGGGCGTGGCCGGCGCCATGGCGCTGTTGCTGGGAACGGTGGGCATCTATGGCGTGATTGCCTACTCGGTTTCACAGCGCACGCGCGAGATCGGCATACGGATGGCGCTGGGCGCACAACGCGAGGAGCTGACGGGAATGTTCGTCCGCCACGGCCTGCTGCTCACCGGCATAGGAGTGGTCTGCGGACTGGTGGGGGCGGTGCTCTCCATGCGGTTCTTATCGTCGCTGCTGTTTGGCGTGAAGCCGGTTGACCTTATTACTTATGCCGCGGTTTCGCTCGGCCTGATTGCGACCGCTCTGCTGGCCAGCTATCTGCCGTCGCGCCGCGCCGCGTCAGTGGATCCGACGGAAGCGCTGCGAGGAGAGTGACCGAGAGATTGACAGTTGCGGAACTTAGCAATTGGCAATTGACCGCCTCGGCTTAGAGTCCCGCGCCCTGGGCGGAGATCTTGGCGATCGCTGACCAATCCAGTTCGCCCATACCTTGAGCCAGCGCGGCAAGGAAACGGTCGCGGACGAGGCTGGCCAGAGGCATGGCAACAGCCTGCTCTTCGGCGGCAGCCAGCAGCAGGCGGTTATCTTTGAGGCCGAGCGGCAGCTTGAATCCGGCGGGCTCAAATT
>DASTPO010000445.1:0-19560 GCA_035762225.1 Candidatus Angelobacter sp. | reverse complement strand
CACCTGGGACCGAGACCGCATTATTGAAGAGCTGCAACGCGAACATGAAGAGATCCACCGCTTTCACCAGGAACTGACGCGCAAGCACCTGCAATCGACTTATTTCGCGCGCATGCAGCTGGGCCGCATGATTGACAAGGCGCTGGCCGAGCTGGCAGCGAATTACGTGCGGGAAATTTACGACGGCCTGCGGACGGTGTGCGTGGCCTCGCGCGACAACAAGCCCATTGGCGACAAGATGATCATGAACGCCGCGTTTCTGATCCAGAAAGCGCGCGAAGCGGAGTTTGACACCGCGGTGAACCGGGTGGCGCAGAAGTTCGGCGACCGCCTCAACTTCAAATACACAGGGCCGTGGCCGCCCTATAACTTCGTAAATATCCGCCTCAAGCTGGAGCGCGGCGGGCAGGGATAACGCTGTCCGGATCGTGCAGGCCGCAAGCAAGCGCAGCGCGATAGATATATCAGCCGGGAAGGGAGAATCAGCATGTTATTAATCGACGATCTGCTCTTCGCGCCATTCTCAGGCTGGAACTTCATCATGCGAACGCTGCTCAAGGTGGCTGAAGAGCAATGGACCGATGACGCGCCGCTCAAAGAAAAACTACTGGCCTTGCAGGTGGAACTGGAAGACGGTTCCATCACTGAAGAACAATACATTGAGGCTGAAGGCCTGATTCTGCGCGAGATTCGCGAGGTGCAGCGGCGTAAGATCGAGCTGGCCGGCGGCGATCCCGATGCATTTGAAACCGGCATTTCCGGTTCCGCCATCCAGGAAGGCTCCGGCGCGTCCATCACGTGGGACCCCAACGAGAGCGAAGAAGAAAACGGGTAGGCCCAGCCGTCACAGCCGTTCATTCCTGAAAAAATAACAGTAAAAGTTTTTCGCATTCGCCGCCGCGCTGCGCGTGCGAGGCCGGGGTGCGCGCCGAGCCGGGTGCATCAGGGCTGTTTTTGCTTCGGCTCGAAAAATAGTTTTTAAGCGGTGTGTCGGCTGGTGAATTCCACTAGGGCGCCCAACTTGGCCCGGGCGGATCCGGAATCGATGGATTGAACGGCCACCGGCATGGCGTCGTGCAGAGAGTCGGCGCGTCCGGCCGCGACCAGCGCTGCGGCGGCATTCATGAGCACGATATCGCGGCGCGGAGACTTTTCACCTTCCAGAATTTTCCAGATGATATCCGCGTTGGTTTTCAGGTCGCCACCCTGTATGGCGCTCATGGGCGCGCGCTGCAGACCGAACTGGTCAGGTGTGACCTCGTAGACGCGGACCCATTCGCCGCGGACCTCGCCAATCCGGGTGGGGCCGCTGATGGAGATTTCATCGAGCCCATCGGCGCCGTGAACCACCAGGGCGCGGCGCAATCCCAGCAGCTTGAGCGCCTGGGCCAGCTTTTCAACAAGATCCTCGGAGTAGACGCCGACCACCTGCGCGGAAGCTCGCGCCGGGTTGGTGAGCGGGCCAAGCAGGTTAAAGACAGACCGCAGCGGGCGCAAATCCTTGCGCGCGGGCTGAACGTGTTTGGTGGCCGAGTGCATGGCCGGCGCGTACATGAAGGCAATGCCAACCTCGCGCAGGCAGTCGGCAATGCGCTGTGGAGGAATGGTGATGTTGACGCCGAGCGCTTCCATGACATCGGCCGAACCGCATTTGGAGGTAATGCCGCGATTGCCGTGCTTGGCGACGCGCACACCCGCGCCGGCAATGGTAAGCGCGGTTGCGGTGGAGATGTTGAACGTGTCGCTGGCGTCGCCGCCGGTGCCGCAAGTATCCACCAGGGCATCGCGCTCGGTGCCGCTTATGTCCAGCGCCGTGCCGTCATTGTTGGAGAGCGGCTGAGCGGCAGCGCGGATCGCTTCGGCAAAACCCACGATCTCGTCGACCGTCTCGCCCTTCATGTGCATTGCCACCAGGAGTGCGGCGACCTGGGCGTCCGTGGCCTTGCCCGCCAGGAGTTCACCCATCACGGTGCGCGCTTCTTCACGGCTCAGCGAGGTGCGATGGTTCGCGATTTTGCACAGCGCGTCAATGATCATGGGCAGTCGAGCGTGGTTATATTATCAGGCCGGACGCGAGATTAAGGAATGTAAATGTGCGAGGCAGAGCCTGCGATTGGAGGATATTGGTTGGCGCGGAGGCCGACCACGCGTTACCCTTAACGGCGATGCTCCCCTTCAAACTGGTTTACAGCGAAGAATACTACCTGCCTATTGGCGCGCATGTTTTTCCCGCGGAGAAGTATCGGATGATCCACCGGCGCCTGCTGGAGAGCGGCCTCGCCGAGCCGGATGATTTCGTGACGCCCAAACCAGCGCATGATGAAGACATTCTGCTGGTGCATACACGCGAGTACGTGCAGAAGCTCAAAACGGGAACACTTTCAGCGCAGGAAGAGCTGCAGATGGAGGTGCCTTATTCACCGGAGCTGGTAAAGGCCTTCTGGCTGGCGGCGGGGGGATCAATTCTGGCCGCGGACCTGGCGTTGAGGTCAGGAATCGCGTGCAACATCGGCGGCGGGTTCCACCATGCCATGCCTGACCACGGCGAGGGTTTCTGCGTGATCCATGATGTGGCGGTGGCCATCAAGCGGATGCACCAGGAAGGTAAAATCTCCCGCGCCATGACCGTGGACCTGGATGTCCATAACGGAAACGGGACCGCGGTGATTTTTCCGCCGAAGATCAGGCCGGGCCATCCGCTGCCGAGCGCAAGCGCCAGCCAGCGCGATGTTCATCTCACGCACGAAGACCATCTCCAGCACCTGGCCGGCGAACTGGAGGTCTTCACCATCTCACTGCACCAGGCGCATAACTATCCCATGTATAAGCCGCCGTCCTCCATCGACATCAACCTGCCTGACGGCACCAACGACGAGGAGTACCTGGGCTGGCTTGATCAGTCATTGAGTTCAGCCTTCCGGCACTTTACGCCGGAACTGCTGTGCTACATGGCCGGGGCTGACCCATATAAAGAGGACCAGTTGGGCGGCCTGTCTCTGACCATTGAGGGATTGAAGAAGCGGGACGAACTGGTGCTGAAGGTTGCCAAGGCGCACAACGTTCCGGTGATGATCACCTACGCGGGCGGTTACGCGCTCGACGTGCAGGATACCGTAACCATCCACTGCAACACGGTGCTGGCGGCGAAGGAGATCTTCTCTTGAAGATAGAACTTGTCCGCCACGCCACGTTGCTGCTGGACTATGCCGGCATGCGCATTCTTGTTGATCCCATGCTGAGCGACGCGGGAGCCATGTCACCCATACAAAATTCGCCGCAGCCGCGGCCGAACCCGCTGGTACAGCTGCCTTTTCCGGCGGAGCAGGTGCTGGATGGCGTGCAACTGGTGCTGGTGACGCACACGCACCGCGACCACTGGGATGACGCGGCAATCCAGATGGTTCCCAAAGATCTGCCCCTGCTATGCCAGCCGGAAGACCTGAAGAAGATGGAGGCGACGCATTTTGCCAATGCCTCCGCCGTGCATGACATGAAGCATTGGGGGCATATCTGCGTGACGCGCACGGAAGCCCAGCACGGAACGGGCGAGGTGGCGCGGGCCATGGCGCCTTCGAGCGGCTACGTACTGAGCAGCGCCGGCGAGCCTACGGTCTACATCACGGGCGACACTATCTGGTATGACCGGGTGGCGGACACAATCAAGGAGCACAATCCGGACGTGATTGTGGTGAATGCCGGCGCAGCCCAGTTTCTGCACGGCGATCCCATCACGATGACAGCCGGCGACGTGACCCGCGTCTGCCGGGCGTCGTCACATGCCCAGGTGGTGGCTGTGCACATGGAGGCCATCAATCATTGCCTGCTTACCCGGGAGAAACTGGCGCATGAAATACAGACGGCGGGCGACCGGCTCATCATTCCCGGAGACGGAGAAGGAATAATAGTAGGCAATCACGCATGAGGCGCCGGGAAGAATTTTGAAGATCCCACGCTGGCTCAGCACTGGCGTGACCATAAAAGAAATCTTATGTTTTTAGAACAACTCAAGATGCACCGGCGGCGAGTATAGTGGTGCGAGCAACGAGAAGCTAAGCGGGTAGCAGACTGGAGTTTTGAAAAACTAAAGGCGGAGATCTCAGGATGCATCGCATTCCTGCTCTGAAGCTGGTGCTGGTGGTTCTGGTCGGACTGGTCGTGGGTATTGGCAGTTACGCCTTTATCTACGCCAGGGGATATTCGTACCTGCTCAACAATCCCAGAGCCTGTGCCAACTGCCACGCCATGAATGACCAGTACAGCGGCTGGATTAAGTCAAGCCATCATTCAGCGGCCACTTGCAATGACTGCCACACGCCGCACAACTTCATCGGAAAATACGCGGTAAAGGCCAGCAACGGTTTCTTCCACTCTTTTTATTTCACCACGGGAAAATATCCTGACACCATTCAGATCACCAAGTTTGACCGCGAGGTGGTGGAGGGGGCGTGCCGGCACTGCCATGCCGAGATCACGCAGGCCATTGATCCCGCCAGCGCGCATGGGACCGCGGAAGGCATTCACTGCACGCGCTGCCACATCTCGGTCGGGCACCCCGAAGGCTCGGCTATGCTGCACCCGATTGCACCTGACTTGACGGCAACCAGATTCTTTAGACCACAGGCGGAGCAACTATGACTGACAATGCAGAAAAGCCCGGACGCGCGCGCCGGACAGTTATTCTCACGGTGGTTTTGGCGGCGATCGCCGCGTTTGCGGTTACGGCGCTGCTGATCAATATCTTTGAGCGCAAGCAGGAGGCGCGAAACCCGTTTTACCGCGTGGTGGAACTGAATGACACCGTGGCCGATCCAGCTGTTTGGGGCAAGAATTTTCCCATGCAATATGACCTGTACCTGCGGACGGTGGACATGCAGCGGTCCAAGTACGGCGGGAGCGAGGCTGAGCCACATTCTCCCACGGAAGCCGATCCGCGCTCGGTGGTGGCGCGATCCAAGCTGGAGCAAGACCCACGGCTCAAGACCATGTGGGCCGGTTATGCGTTTTCCAAGGACTATCGCGAGCGGCGCGGCCATGCCTACATGCTGGAAGACCAGACCTTCACGGAGCGCCAGCAATTCAATCCTCCGGGCGCGTGCCTGAATTGCCACGCTTCCATGGTGACGATCTATAACGAACTCGGCGGCGGGGACACGACGAAAGGCTTTCAGGCGGTGAACCACATGAAGTACGCCGAGGCGCGCCAGCACGCGAAATATCCCATCGCGTGCATTGATTGCCATGATCCGCAGAACATGCAACTCCGGGTAACGCGTCCGGCGTTCATTGAGGGGATCAGGGCGCTCAAAGCCTCGCAGGGAGTGCAGGATTACGACGTAAACCGGGACGCCACGCGGCAGGAGATGCGCAGCTACGTATGCGGCCAGTGTCACGTAACCTATTACTTCAAGCCGCCGGAGAAGACGCTGACCTTCCCGTGGACCAAGGGCCTGCGGGTGGAAGATATCATCGCGCATGAGGATGAAGGCAAGATCAAGGAGTGGGAGCACCCGGATACCGGCGCACCGATGATCAAGGCGCGGCATCCGGAATTTGAGGTATGGAACATGGGGATCCATGCGCGCTCCGGCGTCTCCTGCGCGGATTGCCATATGCCTTATACACGCATGGGCGGGCTGAAGATCAGCGACCATCACGTGAACAGCCCGCTGCTCAAGATCAATCGCTCCTGCCAGACATGCCATCATTTTTCTGAAGAAGAGTTGAAGGCGCGGGCAGAAGAGATTCAGGACCGCTTCTTCAGCCTGCGTAACACGGCGCTGGACGCCTTGATGGACCTGGTCGCCGACATTAAAGCCAGCAAGGACAAAGCCACGCCAGACCAGTTGGCGAAAGCACGCGACTACCAGCGCCATGGCCAGTTCATGATCGACTTCATTGTGTCAGAGAACTCAATGGGCTTCCATGCACCGCAGGAGGCGGAGCGCATTCTGGGAGCGGCCATCAATCAATGCCGTCTGGGACAGATTGCTCTGCATGGAGGAATGGAGCCAAGCCACAATCCGCCCAACATCGCGGAGTCACCGGACAAGGGCGCAATTTCCGCCCAGGGCAAGGCGCAGTAACCAGTTACTGACGCGGTTCAGGGAAGTTGAAGCCGGCCTCGCCTTCCCTGGATCTTTTTTGCCCGCAAACTATTGAACATAAAAAACATATTTGCAGAACAAGGTATTTTGGCAGGCTCCTGTTTTGTTTTGTTAAGGCACAGAGAACAAAATCCAGAGCTGCACAACTCTTTTCGCAGCCAGGGGTTCTTACCTAGGAGAGCAAAATGCGATGAAATGCGAAATCTGCAAAACGATCGAGAAACTGGGACTGGATCCCGCGACCCACGAGCAGTGGGCCTGCGCCGACGCAATATCACCCAGCCTGATGTTGAAGAAAGCACAGGTCGCGATTCATCATTTCTGGTACAGCGTCTGCGGAGCGTTCCAGGCCAGGTGGCAGTATGCCGGCCGGCTCGTATACCAGCGCGTCCGCTTCGTTACGCTTGGCCTCTAGCACGAGCCTGGGCGAAACGCTCTTCGCCTTTCTGAAATCCCGCCAACTCTGCAAAATTATCGCCTAATCCGCCGTCGAGCCCCAGGAATTCCGGGTATTTCAGCCGTCAGTAAAAGGTTTACAATCTAGGGAATCAAGACAAGGCGCGAATTCAGCATTACCGCAGCAAGCAGAGGCTGGATCTCTATGGATTCTTCCATCGTTCGCCAACTCCGGAAAATTGCAGGGAAAGAAGCCGTACTCGACCGTCCGGAAGAACTCATGCTGTATGAGTATGACGCCGGAGTGGACAAGCACCGGCCGGGAGCAGTGGTATTTGCGCAGACAACGCGGCAGGTGTCAGAAATCATGCGCCTGGCCAGCGACAAGAAGATTCCAGTGGTGCCGCGGGGCGCGGGCACGGGGCTGAGTGGTGGAGCGATAGCCCGGCGCGAAGCTATTGTCCTCTCGCTAGCGCGGATGAACCGCATATTGGAAATTGATGTTGCCAACCAACGCGCGGTAGTGGAGCCGGGTGTGGTGAATCTTGAGTTGAGCAACGCCACGGCGAAATATGGTTACTATTACGCGCCTGATCCATCCAGCCAGAAGGCGTGCACCATCGGCGGAAACGTGGCGGAAAATTCCGGCGGCCCGCACACCCTGGCGCTGGGCGTGACCGTGAACCACGTTACCGGGTTGGAAGTTGTGCTGCCGGACGGAAAGGTGATCGAACTGGGCGGCAAGGCGCAGGATTCGACCGGGCTTGACCTGACAGGATTTTTTGTCGGGTCAGAAGGCACGATGGGCGTGGTGACCCGGATCACGGTAAAGCTGACCAAGCTTCCAGAGCATGTGACCACGTTGCTGGCCATCTACAACAGCGTGGAAGATGCCGCCAACACGGTGGTGGCCATCACGCAAAGCGGTGTGACTCCCGCGGCGCTGGAGATGCTTGACGGCTGGATGGTGCGGTGCGTTGAAGCCAACGTTCACGCTGGTTATCCCGAAGACGCAGCGGCGGTGCTGCTGATTGAGCTTGAGGGCATGCGGGAAGTGGTGGACGAGCAGGCGGTTGCGGTGAGCGCCGTGTGCATGCAGCAGAAAGCCCGCGAGGTTCGCCACGCCAAAGACGAAAAGCAGCGCCAGCTTCTGTGGCTGGGACGCAAGACTGCTTTCGGCGCCGTGGGCCGCGTTTCACCTTCTTATTACACGCAGGATGGAGTCATTCCGCGGACGAAGGTCCCGTACACGCTGGCGGAGATCGAGCGCATCAGCAAACATTACGGGCTCATCATCGGCAACGTCTTTCATGCCGGCGACGGCAATCTCCATCCGCTTATCCTCTTTGACAGCCGCGATCCCAAACAGACGGAGAACAGCCGCAAGGCGGCCAAGGAAATCATGGCGTGCTGCCTGAAGTTTGGCGGCTCCATCACCGGCGAACACGGAGTAGGCCTGGAAAAAATGGGGCTGATGACCGCGATGTTCACCGAGGACGACCTGGAAGTGATGGTGCGGCTGCGCAATGCGTTTAACCCGGAATCGATTCTCAACCCGCAGAAGATGATTCCTGACCTGCATTTCTGCCGCGAGATTACCGGGCCTCTGCCCAAGGCCAAAGTCGAACCCGTGGCTGGTGTCCCGGTATGAGCACGGTGACCAGTGGAGCGTCTGTGGATCGGGAGCTCGCGGCGATTGTGGGAGATTCATTTGTGGCGCGCGATCTCCAGGGTTTTGAAATCGATGGAGTGGCGCCCGCAGCCATGGTGTCGCCGGGATCGCCGGAGGAGATTGGCGCGGTGCTGCGCCTGGCGAATGAGCGCGGGCTGGTGGTGGCGCCGGCCGGCGGGCTCACCAAGCAGGAGATTGGCGGAGTGCCGGAGCGGGTGGATATCCTGCTGAAAACCACCCGCCTGAACAAGATTGAGCAATATGATCCTGGCGACCTGACGATTGCCGTGGCGGCGGGCATGCCGTTCGCGAAAATGCAGAGCCAGCTGGCAGAGCACCATCAATGGGTGCCGTGCGACGCTGCGAACCTTGATCGCGCCACCGTAGGCGGGCTGCTGGCCACGGGCGATTCCGGGCCGCTCAAGTCGACATTCGGACACATGCGTGATTTCTGCATCGGCATTCAATTTGTTACCACTGACGGCAAGGTGGTGAAGGGCGGCGGGCGCGTCGTGAAGAACGTTGCCGGCTATGACCTGATGAAGCTGCTGATCGGCAGCTATGGATCACTGGCAGTGATTACCCGGGCAAACTTCAAAGTGTTTCCGCGGCCGCGCCAGACACGCAGCTTTGTGTGTTCGTTTCGGACGCTGGACGAAGCGCTCAAGTTCAGAACAAGAATGTTCCAGTCGCCGCTGACACCGATGTGCTTGGAGATCATCTCCCCGAGCGCGCCGGAGTATCTTTGCGATCCGGTGGAGGCGCATGATCCGGATGACTATGCTCCGGAGCGGCCGGTTTCGCTGCCGGCCGTCGAATGGCAGGTTGCGCTGCGGGCTGCCGGAAGCGACAACGTGCTGGCACGCTATGGGCGCGAACTGGGTTCGGTTGTGACGCGGACGCTGGAAGGCGCAGAGGAAGACCAGTTCTGGAGATGGATTTCGCATTTCGAACAAAACGTGGTGGGGCGCCACCGCAATGCCATGGTGATGCATACGCACCTGGCCATCCAGAACGTGGAGGCGGCCTTGCGGGCGCTGGAGCGCGCCGCCCCGGACTATAACCTGATTCCGGCGGCGGTCGGGCGAGCGGCCACGGGGAACCTCGTGCTGGCGTTCATACCGCTGGCGGTGGATCCGCCGTCGGCCATGCAGTATGCCAATTGCGTTTCGGCGTTTCGGGGAATGCTGCCGGCCGGATCGTCGGCCGAGGTGATGCGCTGCCCCACGGAGGCCAAGAACCATTTTGATGTCTGGGGCACCACGCCGACCGATGTGAACATGATGCGGGCGGTAAAGCGGGCGATTGATCCGAAAAATATCCTGAACAGGGGAAGATTCATTGTCTGAAGGCACAGCACTAGAGCCGGGTGTTCCCGGGCAGCACCTGCACAATCCAGATCTAAAGCCGCCGGCTGCTGGCAAAAACCAGTCGAGTTCCGCCCCACAAGACGCAAAAGCTGCGCCTCCCGGGGGCCCTTCATGGGAGCTGCTCTCCACCTGCGTGCATTGCGGCCTGTGCCTGAATCACTGTCCCACTTACAAGCTGCTGGGTAACGAGATGGATTCTCCGCGCGGGCGCATCTACCAGATGTTGCAGGTGAATGAAGGCAAGATGCCGCTGGGGGAGACGTTTGTCACCCACATTGACCGCTGCCTGGGCTGCGTGGCGTGTGAAATTGCCTGCCCGTCCGGGGTCAAGTACGGGCGCATCGTGGAACGGGCGCGGGCCCAGATTGAGCAGGGCTACAAACGGCCGTGGCTGCAGCGACGGTTGCGCAGCTTTTTTTACAACCAGGTGATTCCGAATTTCAAAATGCTCCGCCGGGTGGCGGGAATGGTGCGGTTTTACCAGCGCTCGGGACTGCAGACACTGGTGCGCAAGTCCGGCATGCTGCGGCTGCTCGGGGTGGCGGACCTGGACAGGCTCTCGCCACAGATCGATCAGGAATTTTTCTTCGATGAAATCGGCAAGGTCTATCCGGCGGTGGGCGAAAAGCGCGGCAAAGTGGCGTTCGTGGCAGGATGCATCAATAACGTAGCTTTCTCCCATCTTAACCGCGCCACGGTCAATGTGCTTACGCAGAACGGGATTGAGGTCCACATCCCCGCGGGGCAGGGCTGCTGCGGAGCATTGCACGCTCATGCCGGGCTGCGGGAAGAGGCGCGCGCGCTGGCACGGCACAATATCGACGTGTTTTTGGGCAGCGACTATGACGCGATTGTGACCAACGCGGCCGGCTGCGGCTCAAACATGAAGGAATATCACGACCTGCTGGAAACCGACGCCGCATACCTGGCCCGCGCCGAAGAATTCACGCACAAGATAAAGGATGTGACGGAATATCTGGCGGCGGTGGGCCTGACGACGCCAAAACGAAAGATCGGGCAGCGTGTGGCTTACCAGGACCCTTGCCACCTGGCCAACGCGCAGCGCATCCGCACGCAGCCGCGACAGTTGCTGGCGGCGATCGGATGCGAACTGGTGGAGCTGCCGCATTCCGACCAATGCTGCGGGAGCGCCGGAGTCTATAACGTCGCGCAGAATGAGCTGTCGATGAAGATCCTGGAGAAGAAGATGGACGACGTCACCTCCGTTTCTTCTGACATGCTGGCCACCGCCAACGTGGGCTGCATGATCCAGTTGCGCGCGGGCATGGACAAGCGCGGGCTGAACACTCCGGTGAAGCATGTGATGGAGCTTCTGGATGAGGCCTACACAACCAATTAGTAATTAGCCGTTAGCCTCTAGCAAAAGCAGGTGGCAGACAATTTGGGCTAAAAGCCGTGTTTTGGGAGTAATGACAATGGCGACCCAGACTAAAACTGAAGCCAACGTTCAGCAGGCGGTGCCGTTCTTCAGGGTGTCGAATATTGAGGCGTCAGTGCGCTTTTACATCGACGGCATGGGATTCAGGATGAAGCACCAATGGATCGACGAGGGCAAGCTACGCTGGTGCTGGCTGGAGATAGGCGAGGCCGCCATGATGCTGCAGGAGTTCCGCAAGCAAGGTCAGGACGCGTGGACGCCGGAAGGAAAAGTTGGTGTTGGCGTCTCGATTTCGTTTCAATGCAAGGACGCGCTGGCCATCTATCACGAGCTGATCGGCCGTGGGGTCAAGGCGTCACGGCCATTTGTGGGCAACCACATGTGGGTGACATCCGTTGAAGATCCCGATGGTTACAAGCTGGAATTTGAGAGCCCCACCGACGTGCCGGAAGACACGGTGTACCAAACGACCACGACGCAAGGCGATTGACAAAGCGATTTGCCGGCCAAGAGCACTGATCATCAAAATCGATCATTCACCGCTACGCGGCCATGAAAGACCTTCATCTCAGCTCTTATACTGAGCTCCATTTCATCACGCCTGCCTACTCCTCCTCACAAAACACATGTGATTTGCCTCACAGAAACGTTCATTGCCCGGGCGCAGACTTCTTGCGTACCGGCGAGTAACGTTATCCAAGTAACGTTACCGGGCTAGTGGATACCAAGCAGGGTTCTAAGGTCTTTGAGCGATTCGCGGGTTGGCCCGCGGCTAGAACAATGAGGATGCTATGAATAGAGTCGTTAACAAATTCGTGATGGCCCATGATCGTTACATGGAACTAGACCGCATTCGCACCGAATGCACCAGCCCGGCGCAGCGTGAGTCGATACACATTGCCCTGATGACGGCTTATTTGGAAGTCCAGTTTCATGCGCGGCAGATCGCCGGCCTGCAATTTGCCGACGGCATGGATTTTGCCGAAGTAAACTAGAACCCCGGTCGTCCCTGAAGTTTCGGCGACAGCGCCGAATTCCTGCGCGAACGCAAAAAGCTTACCTTCCAGACACCCCTCATCCCTTAATTTGCGTCTAATTCCTTACGCCACTGCTGTAGTATGTACTGGTGCGCCTAGTGTCGTCTGTGACCGGTCGCCGGTATTCGTCAACGTCTTGATGGGAGGTGGCTCCCCAATGCCACTGGCTCGAATTTTTACGCGTTACCCGGAACGGACCACGGCCCTTGGTGAACAGCTCCAGCACCAGGGATACACGGTGGAAGTGGTAAATCCGGACGCGAGCGACCTTGCGCCCGCCGACCTGGAAATTGAATTTGAACTGTGCGAACGCGCCGACGTGCTGGACCGCGCCGCCGATCTGGCCACCCGCCTGGAAGCGGACGTAGCCGTCGCGCCCGGTGTGTTGCAGCCCGCCCCGCAGCTTGAGGCCGAGCACGCGTCCGAGATCACGGGGGAACCAATCCTCAGCCCAGCCGCGCCCGAAAATCAGATCGACCAGATTCAGATGAACCGGCAGACGGATGCGGAACGCGACTTTGAAGCCGCATTTGCCGCGCCGAGTGAGCCGGTGATGGTAGAGCCAGCGCTTCTTTCGGAGGTGATTGACGTTCCTGTGATGGAAGGTTCAGCCCTCCCGCCTGTTGAATTCCTGCCTGAGCCAGCCGCGATGAGTGCCGCGGCCAGAGGATCGGCAATTGAGCCGACCGCAGATATAGTGGAAACCTCCCGGCAGCCCGACCCAGTACCTTACCTGGCGCAGTTGACCCCGTTTAGCGCGCGCCCAACCCCTGCAGAAGAAAACGTGCGAGCGAGAAACGAAAAGCTGGCAGGTGATCTTGATACGGGATGGTTGCCGCGGCCGGAACGCGTTCCTGCTCCAGTTGGGCCCAGCGTGGTGCAACGCGGAGCCAACGGAGCTGCCAAAGCGCTGGCCGGGGCGAAGACAATCGCCGCCACCACGGCAGAAGCTTTCCGCGAGCATCTTCAGGAATACAAGAAGCGGGCACAGGTGCGCTCCGCCGAATCGCGAGCGGCCCGTGAGGCACGGCTGCTGGACCTGGAACAACGCCGAGCGGAAGCTCAGCAGCGAGCGGTGGAACTGGAAGCGGCACGGGAACTGGCCGCTGCGCGCCTGGTGGAATTGGTGCGGCAACGCGAGCCTGGCCTGCCCGTAGAGAGCCGGCAGGAAGAGCAGGCCGAGAATGTGCATGCGAAGCTCCGGCGGGAAGAGCAGGCAGCGCCCCCGGCCCCTGCTGCGGTAACGCAACCATCGGCTGTGGGATCATTGCGCCATGCGTCGATCTGGACCATGCGGTCAACGCCGCGCCGTCCGATGAGCCCACAATTGCGCGCCGTCCTCACCGGCGCAGTGGCGGTAACGGTCCTTTTTGTTGTGGGAATTGTGATGGGAGTGTTTTTCCCACGCACACCGCTGGCCAGCTCAGCGTCACGTCCTTCAAATGGGGTTACGGTTAAGACCGGGCAGCCCGCAGTGCCCAGTGGAGTTACTGTGACAACGGGTGCGCCGGCTGCAGCGCAGAAACCAGCATCGGCGGCAAGCAGCGCTCCGGTAGCGGCCCAGACAGCGCGCACGGAAAACAAACCATCACCGCGCGTGGGACAGTCGCGACATGTGGCTGCGCTTCCAAGCGAGCAGGCTATGGGGGATGACGTGGTGATCCGCCACTTCTCGCGCCCGATACCGACACAGAAGCCCAGGCAGGCAGGCCAGCAGGCAGGGCTGAAACACTTCTCCGATTTGGAGAACTAGCATCCCAAACTGAATCGCGTTGCCTGTGTTTAGCGGCGAGCCGGCCGGCTGGGCACCAGCACGATTGTGATCCACTCGCGCGAAGATGACAGCGGAAAGTCCAGGCGCTGGAGCGTATCGGCAAATCCGCGGCGCTGCACTTTGAGCAGATGCGGGCTGCGCGATAGATGAGGAATTACGTAGCGCCCTGATGGATCGCTGGGAAGCTCTTTGTCGTCGAGCGAGACCCGGGCATCCGGCGGACTGCATACAATTATCGTTTCCACGCCCCAGAGATACCAACCGCCAAAGCCAGCTCCAACAATTACGATCAGCAAAATAAAGACCAGCAATCCGAACCTGCGGGCCGGCTGAGTCTGGGTCTGGTAGCTCGTCCGCGCAGGATAGATCTGGGGTTCAGCCGGCGAGGGCGGATCAACCGCTTGCGGGGAGCTAACGGCCGTGGAAGCCGACGACGCTTCGACCACGGGAGGGGTGGGGCTGTTTAGCGTTTTTGCAGCAGGCGCAGGTTCGGGTACGGACGCAGGCACAACAACCGGCGCGATCGCGGCCGCGGAAGAGATGGTTTTGCCGCAGCGTGTGCAGAAGCGGGCGCCCGAATCCAGCCGCGCTCCGCAGCCGGCGCAAACGCCGGACTCCAGAGGCGGAGTGGCTGGGACCGATGGCGCTGGAGTGTCGATGGAGACCGCTTTCGAGCTGTTGTCTGACGGAGCAATGGGCGCGATCTTGGCCGGAGGCGGAGGGGGAAGCGCTTCCGCTCTATTCCCTGGCTCAGCAGTCGACACTGGCGGAACGGCGCCGGCCACCGGCATCTTCGCTCCGCAGTTGGTACAAAAAGTGGATGAAGCAGCCACAGCGGCGCCGCAAGCCGTACAAACCCTGGTTGAGGCGACAACGGGCGGCGACGCGGGCGCGCCGGCCGGCAGGGCGCGGCCACAAGAGGTGCAGAACTTAGATGCGTCGCTGACTACGCTTCCACACGACGGGCAAACGGCCATCCTTCGCTCCTGGGGTTGGAACGCGCCATGGTCTCACGACATTGATCCACTGCGCTGAATTTATTTTGCGACCGCGAGTTTTTCCACCAGCTGCGAGTAGTCTGTCTTTTCGATTCCGTACACCTTCTTGTTGAACTCATCCACTTTCTGGGAGTAGTTCATGGAGCAGAATTTGGGCCCGCACATGGAGCAGAATTTGGCGTCCTTGTAATAGTCGTCAGCCAGGGTTTCATCGTGCATGGAGCGGGCAGTCTCCGGGTCGAGCGAGAGGGCGAACTGCTTTTCCCAGTCGAAGGTATAGCGGGCGTAGCTAAGCGCGTTGTCGCGGTCCTGCGCTCCGGGACGGCGGCGGGCGATGTCGGCAGCGTGGGCAGCAATCTTGTAAGCGATGATCCCGTCCTTCACATCTTTTTCATTGGGCAGGCCGAGGTGTTCCTTGGGCGTGACGTAGCAGAGCATGGAAGCGCCATGCCAGCCGATCATGGCCGCGCCAATGGCCGAGGTGATGTGGTCATAGCCGGGAGCAATGTCCGTGACCAGCGGGCCAAGGGTATAAAAAGGAGCGCCATAGCACCACTCCACTTCCTTATCGACCTGCTCTTTGATCTTGTCGAGCGGGACGTGGCCGGGGCCTTCGATCATTACCTGTACGTCGTGCTCCCAGGCTTTTTTGGTGAGTTCGCCGAGGGTGCGCAGCTCAGAGAACTGGGCTTCGTCACTGGCGTCGGCAATGCAGCCGGGGCGGAGGCCGTCACCCAGGGAGTAGGAGACGTCATATTTTTTGAGCACCCTGGTGATGTCGTCAAAACGCTCGTAGAGGAAATTCTGCTTGTGGTGGTGGGCCATCCACTGGGCCAGGATCGCGCCACCGCGGCTGACGATGCCGGTAATGCGTTTGGAAATCAATGGCAGGTATTGCACCAATACGCCGGCATGGATGGTCATATAGTCGACGCCTTGTTGCGCCTGCTCTTCAATTACTTCCAGCAACAGATCAGCGTTGAGGTCTTCAATGCGTTTTACCCGCGAGACAGCTTCATAAATCGGTACAGTGCCGATGGGGACCGGGGAGTGGCGAAGAATGGCTTCACGAATTTCATGGATGCCGCCGCCGGTGGAGAGGTCCATCACCGTGTCAGCGCCAAAGTGGACGGCGGTATGCAATTTTTTGAGCTCCTCTTCCACGTTGGAGGTGATAGCGGAATTACCGATGTTGGCGTTGATCTTGCACAGTGATTCCACGCCAATCGCCATGGGCTCCAGTTCGGGATGATTGATGTTGGCGGGAATAATCATCCGGCCGATGGCGACTTCATCGCGCACCCGCTCCGGCGGCAGTTTCTCACGGTCAGCGACATACAGCATCTCTTCTGTAATCAGCCCTTTGCGGGCGAAGTGCATCTGGGAGACGTTGTCGTCGCCGGTGCGGGCGGCGTGCTCGCGACGGCGGACGATCCACTGTTCGCGAGGCTTGGCCGGCTGGCCGGTTGCAGTGTGCGGGGTGTTCTGCGTTGTGCTCATGGATTCACCTTAAATGATCGGGAAAACCCTTTATTATACGCGCTGAAGAAAGCGCATGTGACATAGGTCACGCATGCGCATAAGAGCTCTTGACCCGCGTTAGCAAGCGGGGATACCCTTTGATTAGCCATGTCACAGCAAACCAGCAAATACGTGCGTTTTGGGGCCGCCATCACTCTGATCGTGCTGGCTCTGGCTTATCTTGCCTACACCGGCGTGCAGGAGAGCAAGAGCTATTACGTGACCATCAAAGAACTGCGTGCCATGGGCGACAAGGTCTATACGCGTAATCTGCGCGTTGCCGGAAACGTACAGCCGGGGACCATCAAGCAGATGGGAACCAGCGCCAATTTTGTTCTGGTGGAAAACGGCGATACGCTTACGGTGAACTACAAGGGTTCGGTGCCACTGCCGGACACCTTCAAAGACAACGCGCAGGCGCTGGCCATGGGCGTTTACAAGCATGATGGCGTTTTCTACGCCAATGACGTGCAGGCGAAATGCGCCTCTAAATATGCTCCGCAGCAGGAGCAGCAGGGCGCGCCCGCTCAACCCCAGTCGAAAGGATACTGAGGTTCGCCGCTGACTACCGACGCGCTCCCCGTCCGCACTGAAAATGTTTCCAAGATTTATGGCCGCACCGCTGCGGTAAGAAAAGTCTCGCTGGAATTGGAGGCGGGGAAGTTTTACGTGCTGCGCGGCGAAAACGGCGCGGGAAAATCCACCCTGCTGCGCATGATCGCCGGCCTGAACGAGCCGACCGAAGGCGGCATCTTTATCTTCGGAAAACCCAACAAAGACGCCCGCCACAGCATGGGATACATGGCGCATGCGCCGCTGCTCTATGACGAACTGGATGGCATGGAGAACCTCCGGTTTTTCGCGCGTCTTTACGGCATTGCCACAGATGCGCCGCTCCAGGACGCCATGCGGCGAGTCGGGCTGGATCCGGGACTGGCGCGCCGGGTGGGACAGTATTCGCAGGGGATGCGGCAGCGGCTTTCATTGGCGCGCGCGATCTTCCATGAGCCGCGATTGCTGCTGCTGGACGAGCCGTTCTCCAACGTCGATCCGGAGTCGGCGCTGCAGATTGCCAAGCTTCTGGCAGGGATGCGCAGTGAGGGAAACACCATTCTGCTGGTCACGCACCAGATCGGACTGCTGGCCAACCTGGCGGACGAATACCTGATGCTTTCGCACGGGCAGCTGGTGGACCGCGGTCCCATGGCCGGAGGGAACGCTTGATGACGCAGCCGACGCAGATGTCGATTACCCGGCTTACCTGGATCAATGTGGCCAAGGACTTGAGGCTGGAGTGGCGGTCGCGCGACGTTTTTAACTCCATGATGTTTTTCGCGCTGGTGGTGGTGGTGGTCTTCAGCTTTGCCTTTGAGCGAGATGACTCGCGGCCGGTGATGGGCGGGCTGATCTGGATTGCCTTTCTGTTTTCCACCACCATGGCGCTGAACCAGAGCTGGGCGCGGGAGCTGCGCAACGGCGTGCTGGATGCTTACCGCGTCTCGCCGGCGCCCGCCGAGGCCCTGTTCCTGGGTAAGGTCTTAGGTAACTTTATCCTTATTGTTCTACTGGAATGCCTGATGGCCCCGCTGTTCGTGGTCTTCTACAATTTAAACAGCGTGGGACCGTTGTGGCAGCTGGTGGTGATCGCGCTGCTGGGAACGTGGGCGCTGGTGGTGAATGGTACGTTTTTCGCGGCCATGTCGATCAGGACGCGCAACCGCGAGCTGATGCTGCCGCTGCTGTTGCTGCCGATTTCGGTCCCGGCGGTGATCACGATGGTCACGGCTACGACCCAGGTCTTGACGGGAGAAGGCGCTCCGGATGTGCAGATGAAATTTCTGGCGGGATTCTGCGTGATCTTTACCACGGCATGTTTCCTGCTGTTTGAAACGGTGTTAAACGCAGAATGAAATCAAAAATATTTTTTCTTCTTGCTGCTCTTACCTGCGTGCTGCTGGCATACGGGACCTATCAGGGCCTGGTGGTGGCGCCCACGGAAGAAACCATGGGCGACGTGCAGAGGATTTTTTATGTCCATGTGCCCGCGGCCACGGTGGGATTCACGATGTTCTTCGTCAACTTCCTGGCGTCTTTGCTTTACTTATGGAAGCGCAGCTCGCGAGCGGACGCGCTGGCGGGGACCACGGCCGAAGTGGGAGTAGTGTTTTGCACGGTGGTGTTGATTACCGGCCCCATCTGGGCAAGATACGCGTGGGGTGTGTGGTGGTCGCCGTGGGACATGCGGCTGAACACCACGCTGATGCTGTGGCTGCTCTATGTGAGCTACCTGGTGTTGCGGCGTTCGTCGACGGCGGGATCGACCTCAGTGCTGGCGGCGGCGCTGGCGGTATTTGCTTTTCTGGATGTGCCGATTGTCTACATGGCCAACCGCTGGTTCCGGACGCACCACCCGGCGCCGATGATCGGGACGCCGAACCTCGATCATCGAATGCAGAATATTTTGTTTCTCAACATGATTGCGTTCCTGGTATTCGGAGCGCTGATTTCATGGTTCCGCTATGAACTGGAGCGCACGACGCAGAAGATCAACGCCGCGCACATCCGCAAAGCCGCTGGAAGCGGCGCGGCCATGCTGGCGTTACCCGCCATGTGGATGGCCACTCCCGGGCATGTGAATCCTCTGGCCTATCTTTGGGGCGGATACCTGGCGGCGTGGGGAATTTACCTGAGCTATCTGCTGTTCCTGATGAGCAAGCTGGCAAAACTGAAGAAGGAAATGGCAGAGCTGGCGGCGGGATAAAAGATTCTTGTGACTGAGTTTCCGCTGAAACTCTTTTCCTAGGTAGAGCGTAGTGAACTGCTCGCCAGGTTTCGTGTCGTTGGTCCCCGATCAGCGGCACTGGGTCGTCAACCGAGTGTTTTCGGTTCGACCGCTCACCCCAATCCCATTATTTCTCGGCAAATATTCTTCTACGAAAACAAGGTAAAACTTGCGATTCCGCAGAGCGGTGTGTATTGCGCCTCCAAAGAAAATGGCAGCAAGTCTTTTAGTTGCCATTGGATACAAACAGACCAAAAAATGTCTTGACTTTTGATGGAGTGTTATACTTAACTATAACAGTACGTCGCTCGGTTCTTGACCCCCAACTCTCCCAGCAGGCACACGGGGTCGATCCAAAGTGGCGACTCGCTAAAGGAGAATCACCATGAAATCTGTTCGCCTCATGTTTTCAGTCGCACTGATCGCGATCGCGACCGCAGCTTTCGCGCAGACGGACGCGCAAAAATCCGACGTCCAAAAAACCAATAACCAAAAAACCGATGCCCA